>CAZNUK010000053.1:0-15858 GCA_964576255.1 uncultured Butyrivibrio sp. | reverse complement strand
TCACGGAAGAAGATTTAAGCGAGTTCTTCTACTATCAAGAAGGCAGAGCGTGAACGTCGTGAGATGGAGACTAGGGCTGAAGGTGAGAAGCAGGCAAGTATTACTGTAGCAGAAGGTAAGAAGCAGTCAGCTATTTTGGAAGCTCAGGCAGAGAAGGAAGCAGCAATTCTTAGAGCTGAAGCAGAGAAGGAAGCAGCAATTCTCAGAGCTGAGGCTCAGAAGGAAGCTACTATTCGTGAGGCTGAAGGCGAGGCAGAGGCTATTCGTGCAGTGCAGACAGCTAATGCAGAGGGTATTCGTGCTGTTAAGGAAGCAGGTGCTGATGAGGCAGTGCTTACAATGAAGAGTCTTGAAGCTTTTGCCAAGGCAGCAGACGGAAAGGCTACTAAGATTATTATTCCTTCCGATATTCAGGGAATTGCAGGTCTTGCAAAATCCGTAGTGGAGATTGGTAAGGATAACTAGATATACGAGGAGTTGTTAGTATGAATTTAAAGGGAAGAAGCTTTTTAACACTGAAGGATTTTACTCCTGAAGAGATTGAATATCTTGTTGATTTGGCAGCAGATTTGAAGGCTAAGAAGAAACAGGGAATCACAGGCAACAGCCTTAAGGGTAAGAATATTGCTCTTATTTTTGAAAAACCATCCACAAGAACCAGATGTTCTTTTACTATTGGCTGCGTGGATGAGGGTGGTCATCCGGAGTATCTTGGACATGAAGATATCCAGCTGGGACATAAGGAAAGTGTTAAGGATACGGCGAGAGTGCTGGGAAGGATGTTTGATGGTATTGAATTCCGTGGTTTTTCACAGCAGACCGTTGAAGACCTTGCGAGATACAGTGGAGTGCCTGTGTGGAATGGTCTTACAGATGAGTATCATCCAACACAGATTTTGGCGGATTTCCTTACAATGAAGGAGCATTTTGGATATCTTAAGGGGCTTAATTTTGTATACCTTGGAGATGGAAGAAATAACATGGCTAACAGCCTTATGATTGGTTCTGCCAAAGTGGGAGTTAATTTTACAATTTGTGCTCCTAAGGAGCTTTGGCCAACCAATGAGCTTGTAGAACTGTGTAAGGGCTATGCAAAAGAGTCAGGAAGTACCATTACAATTACTGATTCTACAGAGGATGTAGTTGGTGCAGATGTACTTTATACAGATGTATGGTGCTCAATGGGTGAAGAAGACAAGGCGGCTGAGAGAATCAAGCTTTTGACCCCATATCAGGTTAATTCAGAGCTTATGGCTAAGACTGGTAAGAAGGAGACAGTGTTCATGCACTGCCTGCCTGCGGTTAAGGAAAAAGAAGTTACAGAGGAAGTGTTCGAGTCCGAGCAGTCCCTTGTATTTGACGAAGCAGAGAACAGAATGCATACCATCAAAGCTGTAATGGTTGCAACTCTGGGCAATATGTAGGATAAATTGAAAGGAACCCCTATATGTTTTCAACAGATAACAAACTAAAAAAGGCTGTCAGAATAATAATAGATATTGTTAATGTCCTTATTGGTATTGCGGTGGTAGTGTTTGCAATAATGACGTTTATGAACACTGCTGATAATGCATGGATGTTTCCGATTATTTTCCTTTTAGGAGGCGTTATGAATCTCATTACGGGAATTAAACACCTTATGTGGGATAGAAAGCTTAACGGAATTATCCTCCTTGTGGTGGCAGCACTTCTTTTTGGCGTTACATATGCCACATATGTGGCTGTAGGAGGCTTCTGATGTATAGCACTAATAGAATAAATAAGTCGGGACATAATGACTGTAATGACAGCCAGAAAGGTCCCGACCTTTTCTGTATTAATCCCCCGGAGCTTTCAAGGGGCTGGCTGGGACATGATACTATTTTTTTGGATAAAACTGATTCTACCAACAAAGTTTTAAAAGAAAGTGCAGAAGCCCTTTCGGAAGGTACGATGGTAATTGCCGGGGAGCAGACTGCAGGTAGAGGACGAATGGAGCGAAGCTGGAGTTCGCCAAAGGGAGAGGGGATATGGATGTCTTTTTTATTAAGACCACAGTTGTCCCCGGCAGAGTGCTCCGGACTGACTCTTGTTACAGCGCTGGCACTTACAAGAGCACTTAGGAATGTTACCGGGCTTGATTTAATGATTAAGTGGCCTAATGACGTGGTGTGTAATGGAAAAAAGATTGCAGGAATTCTTACTGAGATGTCCACAAAGGACATGGAAGTGGATTATATCGTTGTTGGAGTGGGAATTAATGTTGGCACAATGGAGTTCCCCGACGAGATTAGAAACACTGCTTCGTCCCTTTATTTGGAGGGCTCTAAGGAATTATCCCATAAGGTGATGATAAAAGAGTTTTGCAGGGAATTTGAGCAGGTGTATCCTGCATATATTAAAACAGGTAATATGTCCACTCTGAGGTCGGAATATGAAGCTCTTTTGGTTAATCTTGGCAGAACTGTCAGTGTGATTGAAGAGGGAAATGCCCATATAGGAGAAGCGATAGGGGTTAATGATGAGGGCGAATTGCTTTTTAAGTGCAATTCGGAAATTACAGCAATAAGAGCAGGAGAGGTGTCCGTAAGAGGTGTTTACGGATATGTGTAGGTGATATGATGGAAAATGTATTGTGTGCATCCAGTGCTTATGAACAGAAATATTATTTTAACGACAAATTTGACAAGCTTCCGGAAAGTATCAAGGAGGAACTTCAGATAATGGCAGTAATGTTTACTGAGGATGTAGGAGGAATTTTCGTGGCAAAATATTCTCCGGAAGGCGATTTGATGTTGGAAACTGTGGCAGACGAGGGCGATTTATTGTATGACGAAATCGGCGCAGGACTGAAAATCAAAAGACTTCAGGAGGACAAGAAAGAGACTTTTGAGGCACTGGAGATGTTTTATAAGGTATTTATCCTCAAAGAAGAACCGGGGAAAATTATATGCGAATAGGAAATGTTGAGATAACTAATCCGGTAATGCTAGCTCCTATGGCCGGGGTTACGGATTTGCCATACAGGCTTTTGTGTAAGGAACAGGGCTGTGGTTATATGGTTACGGAGATGGTTAGTGCCAAGGCTGTTTTGTATAATAACAAAAATACGGAGCTTCTTATGCTTACCAAGGAAGAGGAGGCGCCGGTGGCATTACAGCTATTTGGTTCAGACCCAGAGATTATGGCGGATATTGCCGACCGACTTTCAGACAGAGGGTTTGCCGGATTTGATATTAATATGGGATGTCCGGTACCTAAGGTGGTTAATAATCACGAGGGCTCGGCACTTATGAAGGACCCAATTTTGGCGGGTAAAATTGTTGAAACTATGGTAAAAAGAGTCAAGCTCCCTGTAACAGTTAAGTTCCGAAAGGGGTTTGATGATAACAGTGTTAATGCAGTGGAATTTGCACATATTATGGAGGAATCCGGTGCGTCGGCGATAACTGTTCATGGACGAACCAGAGAACAATTTTATTCCGGTAAAGCAGACTGGGATATAATCGGGCAGGTAGTTCGGCGTGTTAATATCCCTGTATTTGGAAATGGAGATATTTTTAGCGGTGAGGATGCCAAAAGAATGCTTCAGGAAACGGGATGTCAGGGAATTGCGGTTGGCAGAGGCGCCAAGGGCAATCCGTGGATTTTCAGGGAAATTAATGCAGTGATGGAAGGCAGGGAAATTCCACCTCCCCCAACAGTTAAGGAGCGTAAGGATATGATTGTCCGACATGCCAGGCTGATGGTGGAATATAAGCCTGAATTTATGGTGGTCAGGGAGATGCGTAAGCACGTATCCTGGTACACAACGGGGCTTCACAACTGTGCGGCACTGAGAGATGAAGTCAATCATACGGAGTCATTAGACGAATTGTTTGAGCTATTGGACAAAAGAATGATTGACAAATGATTTTCATTTATTTTATAATTATGTGAATTATTATCTGTGGGGAAGGTAATACCCAATAAGAAAGGTGTGTAGCAAAATGGCAGAGAAGAAAAATTTAATGACATATGAGGGTCTTAAAAAACTTGAGGATGAATTACAGGATCTCAAGGTAGTTAGAAGAAAAGAAGTGGCTCAGAAGATTAAGGAAGCCAGAGAACAGGGAGACCTTTCAGAAAATGCAGAGTATGATGCTGCTAAAGATGAGCAGAGAGATATTGAAGCAAGAATTGAAGAGATTGAAAAAATCCTTAAAAATGCAGAAGTAGCTGATGATGATACTGATAATCAGGGTGCTGCTAACATCGGTTGCGTTGTTACTGTTTTGGATATGGAATATGATGAGGAAATTGATTTTAAGCTTGTAGGTTCTACAGAGGCAAAGAGCCTTGAGAATAAGATTTCCAACGAATCGCCACTTGGAAAAGCTTTGATTGGCAAAGTGGCAGGAGATGTTGTGGAAGTTGATACCATGGCAGGAGTAACCAAATATAAAGTTATTAAGGTTGCAAGAGATTAATACAAATATTAGATAGTAAGGAGAGAATACCTTGGCAGAGCAGAATAACGGACAGCAGGTCCAGGATACCAATGCCTTAATTCAGGTAAGAAAAGATAAATTAAAGGATTTAGTGGAAAGGGGCAAGAACCCTTTTGAAATCACCAAATTTGACGTAACCAATCACAGTCAGGAGATTAAGGACAATTTTGATACCCTTAATGACCAGACAGTTACCATTGCAGGAAGAATGATGTCTAAACGAGTAATGGGTAAGGCTTCATTCTGTCATGTGCAGGATCTTAAGGGAACAATCCAGTCCTATGTTGCAAAGGACAGCCTTGGAGAAGAGGATTACGCTGATTTCAAGAAGCTTGATATTGGTGATATTGTTGGAATTACTGGTAAAGTATTTGAGACTAAGACCGGGGAGATTTCAATCCATGCAGAGAAGGTTACTCTTTTATCAAAGAGTTTACAGATTCTTCCTGAGAAATATCATGGTCTTACCAATACTGATTTGAGATATCGTCAGAGATATGTTGATTTAATTATGAATACAGAGGTTAAGGATACTTTTATTAAGCGTTCCAAAATCATTACTGCTATTCGTAAATACTTAGATACACAGGGCTTTATGGAGGTTGAGACTCCTATGCTTGTAGCTAACGCAGGCGGTGCGGCTGCAAGACCTTTTGAGACTCATTTTAACGCCCTTGATGAGGATTTTAAGCTTAGAATTTCTCTTGAGCTTTACCTTAAGAGACTTATCGTTGGTGGTCTTGAGAGAGTATACGAAATCGGAAGAGTGTTCCGTAACGAGGGTCTTGACACAAGACATAATCCTGAGTTTACACTTATGGAGTTATATCAGGCATATACTGACTACAACGGAATGATGGACTTAACTGAGAATATGTTCAGACATGTGGCACAGGAGGTTCTTGGAACAACAACCATTACCTACAATGGAATTGAAATGGACCTTGGCAAGCCTTTTGAGCGAATCACAATGATTGATGCGGTTAAAAAATATTCCGGCGTAGATTTTAACGAGATTAATACTCTTGAAGAAGCAAGAGCTATCGCTAGGGAAAAACATGTTGAATTTGAAGAGAGACACAAGAAGGGTGACATCCTTAACTTGTTCTTTGAGGAATTTGTTGAGGAGCATTTAATTCAGCCTACTTTTGTTATGGATCATCCAATTGAAATTTCTCCGCTTACTAAGAAGAAACCGGAGAATCCTGACTATGTAGAGCGTTTTGAGCTTTTCATGAATGGTTGGGAAATGTGTAATGCATATTCTGAGCTTAATGACCCAATCGACCAGAGAGAGCGTTTTAAAGCCCAGGAAGAGCAGCTTGCTCAGGGTGATGAGGAAGCTAATACAACAGATGAGGACTTCCTTAACGCACTTGATATCGGTATGCCTCCTACAGGCGGTATCGGATACGGAATTGACAGACTTGTTATGTTACTTACAGACTCACCTGCAATTCGAGATGTTTTATTGTTCCCAACGATGAAGTCTTTAGACAAATAAATGCAGTAAAATCAAGGGTTTCAGAGTTTGGATAACAAAACTTACGACCAATTTACGACCAAAATTTTATAAAATAAAAAAGCTGACACTATTTAAGTATGGTGTCAGTTTTTTTGTTATTAGTTAATATTAAAATGATAAATGATTTATCATTTGTTTACTTCGTTTCCTTCCATGTGTTCTAAAGCATATTCACAAGCTTGGATTACAAAGGAAGAAAAAGAAACTTCTTGTCCTGCTATGGTTTTATCAATTTCTTCTATAAGAGGTACAGGAAAACGAATAGTTTTGTTTTCTGTTTCTTTTCGATTAGGTTTTAATGTAAATGACATGTATGCACCCTCCTTTACTATATGATATTGCAAAATGAATGGGAAAGAAGCATTGCATATTGCAATACAAAGCGTATTGCAAAAGAGGGTAAAATATGCTATCATTAACATATTAATAAATTTGCCATAGCAATAAATGGTAGGAAAAGGAGAAAAGTCATGAAGAATAGTAAACTATTTAAGTCGTTAAGTGCATTAGCATTAGCGGGAATAATGGCATTTTCAAGTGTATCGCTTGTAAGTGCGGAAGAAACACAGGTAACAGATAAGGAATCTTTTGATATGGTGTTTGAAAATGAGGTAGGTGTTAAGTACCTTTCAGAAGAAGATACAATAGCTGTAGTTGAAGCTATGTATGGAAAGTCAATTAGTGAAATAACAGGACTTACAATGGATAAATATGCAGATGTTCATATAGTAGACGATAATACAGTATTTTCTGTTAACTGGGATAATTCTACATATAGTGAAGAAGATGTTACAGAAATGTACATTGAGACATATCTGTGGTATAAAGATGATAGTGGTAAGTTTAATTTCGCCAAATGTTATGACGAGGTTGCCTTGTCAGATGGGGATAATACGGTATACAGATTAGGATATGATTTTAATTTGTTAGAAAATGCTAAAGGTGAATTTAATATCCAAGATAATCTTTACTATTCCAGTGATGACTATAGAGCAGATGGTGGAGATGAAGGAATTTTTGGTTATGAAGAATCATGGGAAATCAAGGGTCCAGGTGAGTATGTTGGTGGAAGTTTGTGGATGAAGTATAATTACCATAATATGATATCAAGTGAAATTATGGATATTATGAATTCTACGGATAAAACAAGCTGGAATGAAATTCAAGAGGTGTTCTTTAATGGAGTAGGAAATCTTGATGGTTTTGATTCATTTTTTAATAATAACATGTTCTTAGCACGTGTATGTATAAAATATACTCATCCTGAAACAGGAGAGACCCATACATCATGGACATACATAGCTTCAGAAAGCGCTTTAACAAGTGAGAATAATCCATTTACATATCTTGATGAAATGCCTACAGATGATACAGATACAGACGATACAGATAAGGATGATACAACTACCGAAGTTAAAGAAGTTACACTTACAGAAGATAACAAATCTATTTCAAAAGATGATATGGTAACACTTATCACAGAGAATGCTACAAAAGATGTAGTAATTAAAACTCCAGTAGGAATTACACTTACATTTGCTAAGGGTACAATGAAAGCAGTAGATGGCAAAGATACATATGATTTTGGGGTATCTATGTCAGACGACTATAGCAAGCATTCAAATATGGGTGTTGTTACAAAAGACAATTTCGTAAGTTTAATTGATTTTAACTATTCAGGTAATTTACCAGCAGAAGCAACTGTTAAAATTCCAGTAGGTGCAGACAGAGCAGGTCAGACACTTTACTATTCACAGAAAGTTGAAGCTGGTTATACACTCGTTCAGTCAGTTAAGGTAGATAATGAGGGGTATATAACAGTTAAGCAGGACCATTGTTCTACATATGTAGTGACAACAACAGATGTTAGTAAAGATAATTCAGCAGATGTACCAGCAGGACCAACAGAAACACCAGATACAGGCGATACAAACAATGTGATTATGTATGTTGTTTTATTTGTAGTAGCAGGTACAATGTTAGCAGTACTTGCAGGTAGCAAGATGAGAAAAAGAGCATAACAATACAGATAGAATATTTATTAAAGTGAGAAATACACAGAGTTCGATAGGCTCTGTGTATTTTTTTATGTGCAAAATATAGAAGATAAGTATTATTTCATAAAGAATTATAAATAGCAAATCTGTATAAACCTCTTTGAGGATATAAATAAGATGTGTTTACCATACACCATGATTATATTCGCCAGTTTCAGAATTCATATAAATGCCATCATCATAGTCAGTATAGTTGTCTATTAAAAAATCTCCAATTATTAAAGACATTAGATGATTTATTTTAATTCCTTTAATTTCTGCAATATCCTGTAAACGTTCAGTAAATTCATTTGATAACGGAATAGCATATTGTTTTGTAATACCTACTAAATCATTATGATGTGTAGACATCTTTATATCAAAGTTTTTGAGAATATCTTTAATTCCAATATGTAAGATGTTATTAACAACAGTATTTGTCTTAGTTTTATATTCAGATTTTATTTCTTGTATATTAGTATATATATATTCAGACACTTCTATGGAATAGGATTTAGGTAATTTTTGCTTGCCATATGCATCTATTGTTCCTTCTGTTCTCTTTGGTTTGCAATTTATAAAGTTTCTCTTGAATTCATCAGGTTTATTCTTATAACAAAGTAGTTGTTCACTAAGTATATGTCTAATTATTGTTTGAATAGGTAGATTTAGTGAGGTAGCATATCTATTTAAATCGGTATAACAGTTTAATGATATTTTAAAGTTTAATTTATACATTTAAAAAAATTCCTTTACAACTTTTTAGTTAGATTATACAAATTTCAGACTAAAAAATCAATGAGATAATTAAAATGTGAATTAGATTATATAAATAGCAACTCGGATAAACGAATTATTGTAATGCTCTACATCTGTTATATAAGGCGATATTATAGTATCAACAGCTGACGCAGAGGACGCTCTGTGAGAAAGGAGAACAGATGTATTAAACGAGTTAGACGTAAAAATAAAATGATACAGCAATGTGAAATATTATAAGAATTAAATTTCTTTATCGTAAAGCAAAATAGGCAATTTGAAAGGATGTGAATGAAATGGGGTAAAGATTTTAGATATGAAAAGAACAATGATAAAACATTGTAAAGTAGCACAAGATTTATATTTATCTTGCATAAGAGAAAATATACAAACAAAGAAAGGTGGTAATCAATATGATTAAGATTGCAAATAATGAAGTTAAAGCAAGCGATTTAAATATGTCGGCAGCTGGTAGTATATCAAATGAGGTTGTTGTATCAGATGTTACATTGCAGAGAAGAAAAGATAAGGAAGGTAATTTGACAGATGATATAGAATGTGTGAGATACACTTGTATGGACCCTAAGACATATTCGTGTTTTAAGTTAAAGGTTGAAACTAATAAGCCGGTTATTTCTAAAGAAGATATAGAGAATAGCGAGACACCAGTGTTTATTAGAATTCCAGTCGATGATACACTTATTAAGCCTTATGCTATAGAGTATGGCAAGGCTAAGGTAAGCATTGTCGCCCCTTATGTAGAGCTTGTAAAGGCTCCAAAGGCATAGAATGCTTGGATTTAGTAACTACAAATCTTGATGTGGGCAGTAAATTACTGCCTGCATCGTAACAAACGAATAAAGGAGATAAAAGATATGGATTTATTAATTTTAATTGTTTTAATAGCAATAGTATGTATGGGGTATAAGCTCATATGCAATTTCATAATAAGACATAGCGGATGTACTCAAACAGATATAGAAGATGAGATATGGGGTAGATTAAATAAAAGAGAACCCAATCCAATTACAAATATAGGCTTTACTAACAAGGCATGTAATATCATACAAATTGTGTTAGGCGAACAACGATATAAAAATCTATGTAATATAGCAGCTACTGGGTATCCAATTGCAAATTTTATTTCTACTGATATATGTTATTTGAATATTCTGGCGCCATATGATACCGATAAAGAAAAAGAACAGTTTGAAGCAATGTTATTAGACGCTTTAAAACAATATTTAAGTAGTCAGGGTATAGTGTCAGATGTGTTAGTCCATTGGGGGGAACATAATGTATTAAAATTACCATGCATACAGTTTCGTTATGCAAGTAATTTACGCCAGAAGCAGGCACTTAAGCAGCAGGTAAATGAGAAAATCTCAAAGAATATGAACAATTTATCTACAAAGCCACCAGTAGATGATGAAGAGGATGATATTTTATGAGTGATAATTTTGTCTTAGGGTATGACTATAATCTGTATCTTAATCATCAGATACATATAAAAATTCGTGCCCCAATAGGTCATACAATAGTTGTAGGGGGTAGTGGGTCTGGCAAATCCACTGCTGTCCTATACTGGCTTACTAAACTCAAAAAGGCAAATACAAACATTGAATTACATATTATGGATTTTAAGGCCTCGCATGAGTTTGTGGGTGTAACAGATAATTATGCTGAGTTTGAGGATATATATGACAGATTAGTAGCTTTTTATGATATGTTTTGTACGCTTGAAGAGGGCGGGGATGGAACGGTTAAAGTCCTTGTCATTGACGAAATAGCCGGTATGCTGTCGCATTTATCAATGACTAAAGAGGGTAAAGAAAAGGCTGATAAGGTAAGACAGATTATGAGCAGTATATTAATGATGGGGCGTTCAAGAAATTGCTATCTTTGGCTGATAATGCAGCGATATACAGCAACAATATTTCCGACTTCATCAGGGGCAATAGATAACTTCTTTGTCTACGTTGGTTTAGGTAGATTGTCTGTTGAGAGTAGAAAATCATTATTTGCATGTGAACATATTGAAGAAGAGGAACATATAACCTTTGGTATGGGCAGGGGTATTGTCTTGATAGATGGCCAGGAACTGCAAACTCTTATTATACCAAAGGTTAGTAAACGAGAATTATTATTAAAATTGCAGCAACAAAGAATATGAATAGCCAGCCGGCGCGTGTGTAACACGCCAAGGCGGGGTATTCAAGGCCATAGGCCTAGTTGACACCAGTATTACTTGTCAACTTCTGTAAATTGTAAAAACAATCCCAAAGCCAATAATACCAAGGCTTTCAGACTTACAGTACAACTGTAAAAACAAGAAAAGAGGTGTAAAAAAGTGGAATTTTCAAAAACTACAACAGCCAGAAGCTGGATGGTTACAGTACAAATTAAAAATATGATTAAATCCGGGCTTACAGAAGAACAATACAAAAATCCTGAAACCCTGGCCGAGTATTTTATAAAATTATGGGAAAGCTCAGGCAAAGAACGTAAGGCGGGTATTGCTGTATGTGAGTCCAAAGACGGTCTTTATCATGCACATATGGCATGTTATGGAAATACAACTACATTAAAGAAAGTATCAGATGTATTATTTCAGAGCCATGTAGACCCAGTGTTAGGAACTAAGAAACAGTTATTACAGTATTTAAAGAAAGAGGGCAAGTATGCGGAAAAAGACGAAAAGGTCCTTTATGTTAAAAATCTTGAAAATGTTGAAGATAATCAGGGTAAAAGAAATGATTTAGATGATATTCAACAATTACTTGAAGATGGTTTTACACCTGAAGAAATTTTTGATACATGTTTTAGATACAGACATTATGAAAAGATGATAAAAGGTGCATATCTGTCAAAACGTATTAAAGAAACTCCTCTGATAAAAAAAATGAATAACGAGTTCCACTGGGGTGCTCCCGGTACAGGTAAAACGTACACATATATAAAATTGTGTGAAGAACATTCACCAGATGATGTTTATATATGTAGCGATTATTCAAATTCAGGTGGTAGTGGCGGAGGATTTGATTTTTATTCAAATAATGCAGCTAAGATAGTTATTTTGGATGAATTTAGGGGTAATATACCATTTAATCAGTTGTTATCCATACTTGATGTATACAGCAGGAATCAGCAACACTGTCGCTATCAAAATACATACAACTTATGGTCCAGCGTAATTATATGTACAGTATATCCACCAGAAAGAGTATATTCATTTATGGTTGATGATAATAAAAGAAGCGTTGATTCAATTAAGCAATTTTTAAGAAGATTGAATTTAATTGTTTATCATTACAAGAATGAAAGAGGGGAGTACAAGACTTATTCAATGAAACCAAGCGAATATATAAGTGACGCTGATATGATAAATAAGGCACGTTTAAATGAAATGAGAGAAGAATCAATACGCTTAAAAGAAGAAGCTAAACAAATGAATTGTGAGGATATATTTGCAAATAATTCAGAAGAGAATAAACCAATTAGCCAAGAAGAAGCAGAAAATTTGCTAGTAGAATTATTTGGAAAACCACCAGAAGAAACAACAAATACAGAAAAAAAGGAAGTGAAAAACAATGAAGAATGAAGTGCCAATATGGGAAAAGAGTAATTTAACACTTGAAGAAGCAGCGGGGTATTTTGGTATAGGCATTAACAAGCTAAGACAATTAACCAATGACAGTAATTGCGAGTTTGTCTTATGGTGTGGAACAAAACGATTAATTAAACGCAAGGTATTTGAAGAATACTTAAGAAAGACGTATTCCATTTAGAAAAATGGCCGCTGACAATAAGAAAGCCTGCACGATATAATTTGTGTGGGCGCTCTTATATACAGCGCAGAAAGGAGCTAATATGGCAATAGAAAGAAGAAAAGATAATAAAAACAGAGTATTAAAAGAGCATGAATCACAGAGAGCAAATGGAACCTATGAATACAAGTGGCGTGACAAAACAGGCAAAAGACGTGCCATATATGCAAAGACACTTGAGGAATTAAGGGAAAAGGAAAAGAAGCTCACAAAAGACACATTGGATGGCATTAGAGTAGTCAATACAAGGCTTACAGTAAATGATTATTATGCTAAGTGGGAACAGTTAAAAAAGGGTTTGAAAGATAACACATTTTCAAATTATAAGTATTTGTATATGCAGTATGTAGAGCCGACCTTTGGCAAAAGTAAAATTCATGATTTAAAGCGTACAGATGTCAGAAGTTTTTATAATACACTTGCAGATGAAAAGCATATCAAGATAAACACCATAGATAGCATACATACAGTATTGCATCAGGTTTTAGAACTTATGGTTGAAGATGAATATTTGAGATATAACCCTGCAGACAATGCACTTAAGGAATTAAAGAAAGCACATAATTTTGATACAGATAAGAAAAGAGCATTAACAATTAAAGAACAAGAATTATTTGAGGAATTTTTAAGCAAGAATGGACCATATAGCAGGTGGTACCCAATATTTATAATAATGTTATGGACCGGTATGCGTGTAGGCGAGATAACAGGCCTTAGATGGTGTGATATTGATTTAGAAGAAGATACAATAAGCGTTAATCATACATTGATATATTACAGTACGAGAACAGAACAGGGTCAGATATTTGCAATAAATACACCTAAGACTAAAGCAGGAGAAAGAATTATTCCAATGCTGCCAAAAGTTAAGCAGGCATTTTTGATGGAGAAAGCATATCAAGAAGAATGTGGTTTAAAAAGTCAGGCAGTTGTAGATGGTTACAGTGATTTTATCTTTATTAACCGTTTTGGCAATGTTCAACATCAAGGCACATTAAATAAGGCGTTAAGGAGAATTATAAGAGATTGTAATTATGAGGTATTAGATAAAGCGAAAAATAGTGATGATGTGACTATATTACCAAGTTTTAGCAACCATTCATTAAGACATACATTTACAACAAGAATGTGTGAAGCAGGCGTAAATATCAAGGCTATGCAAGATATATTAGGCCATGCAGACGCAGAGACAACATTACAGATATATGCAGACGCAACCAAAGAGCTTAAAACAGCGGAAATGATTAATTTTGATAAGTATTTTGATGATATGAAATTAGCCCAGGCAGAGTAATTATAGGCTTACGACCAACACACGACCAACTTACGACCAATTACACAGACATTCACAGAGATACACAATTCATGAGATAAAAGATGTGTTATAAAATAGGGTTTTACAGGGGTATGCAGAGTTACAAAATATTAAGACCCAACTCCCGACAATGAAGACACTTGGCGGTTCTTCTGATAAGAAATCATCCAAGGCTACAGACAATGAGTCGTCAGTAGCACAGGTTGAAGCACCTATTGATTTCTCTAAGGTTGAGATTGAACCATTCTTCACTGATTGCGTTGATTTTGAGACTTTTTCAAAATCAGATTTTAGAGCAGTTAAGGTTAAAGAATGTGTGGCAGTTCCAAAGTCTAAGAAGCTTTTACAGTTTACATTAGATGACGGAACAGGCACAGATAGAACAATCCTTAGCGGTATTCATACCTTCTATGAACCGGAAGATTTAGTTGGCAAGACACTTATTGCAATTACCAACCTTCCTCCAAGAGCTATGATGGGTATCGAATCATGCGGAATGCTTTTAAGCGCAGTTCACAATGAAGAGGGCGAAGAGAAGCTTAACCTTCTTATGGTGGATAATAGAATTCCGGCTGGAGCAAAATTATATTAAGATAAAATTATAAGAAACTAATAAAAGACAGATTAAAGATATTCAAATAAGAATTCTTAATCTGTCTTTTTGTGTTAACTCATATTATCTATAAGGTCGCGTATTATCTGTATTTGTGTATCATTAAGGTGAGTAACATCAATTAGTATTTTATCTGTTGTTGAACTTGTTCTACCTAAAATATAATCTGTAGTTGTGTGGTAAATATCTGCTAATTGTACAAGTTTATCAATACTTGGCTTTCTTTCGCATTTTTCATATGCAGATATTAATGCAGATGTAACATTCAAAATTTTAGCAACATCAGTTTGTGAAAAGTGATTCTTTTCTCGAAGTTGTATTAATCGTTCGGACATTGTGCTCATATGTTAAAACTCCTTTCAACTAAAAGTTTATAATAAGAGTTTCAACAAAAGGTTTGCATTAAAATCAACTTAAAGTTGAAATGAGTCTAAACATATGCTATTATATAGCATATCAATAAGTTTATTATTAAGACAAATGGTAGGAAAAGGAGACAAGTTATGAAGCGAAAAACTTTGGGTATTTTAATAATGGCAGTTATGTCAACCACGATGCTTGCGGGGTGCGGAAACGAAAAGGCTAATGATAAGTTGGTAAACAACGTAGTGGAAGGAAATACACTGGAAAAAGATACCACACATGTTGAAGAAAATACTACCGAGGGAAAAATAGGTGTAGATAATTTTGATGATTCAGAAGATATTTGTGAATACCTTGTGGATAAGACATGGTATTCGGAGGTTTACAAGTTTATGGAAAGAGAAGGGGATTATTTTCACTATTATTATTATGGAGTAACATTCCGTTCTGATGGAATAGTTGAAACAGAAATGAAATATAATCATACCTTAAATGATGAATATGATGGTAGCTATAAGTGGACATTGTCAGAGGATAATACATTAGTAATATACAACTCTGATGACGAAGAGATTTATGAATGGAGAGATACGCAGTTAGAAGATGAAACCGGATGGAAGCTTTCAGCAGATACGTTAACTGTATTGAATGAAGAATTTAGTTTAGACAAACCGGAATTTTCTGATTTTAATGAGGTTTATCTGACAGAACATGATGAGCTTAAGGAAATGCTTGTAAACAATGTTTGGAAGGCACGAGGTGATGGTTGTGATTGTATATGTGAATTCTATTCAGACGGAACGTTTGTAAGGACGGATTATTATGTAAATGAACAAAAAAAGAAAGTTATGAAAGTTACTGGAATTTGTCGAATGATAATACTTTACAAATAGGTATATATTTTACAAATTACTTTGAAGGTGAAGGAGGCAAAGGGGCAAAATCATATAA
>CAZNUK010000052.1:0-16453 GCA_964576255.1 uncultured Butyrivibrio sp. | reverse complement strand
GTAGAACACTAGCCTTCCAAGCTAGATACGTGGGTTCGATTCCCATCACCCGCTTATTCAGTGTCAAAGAGTCTGTGGCGAAGTAATATTCGCCACAGATTTTTTTGCTAAATTTATTTTGGATGAAATGATAAATCCATAAATATTCCCCAGGAAGGTGGATTCAGGGAGCAGATGATAAACAATAGTGTAAGAGTCACAAGAACAGCCCAGGCTACGGAGAGGCTGTGTGCTTTTTTGTTGTTGGCAATATATCGTTCCATAAAATATGCAAACCATACAGCAAGTATATATATGGATATATTTACAAAATCAATAAGTTTTCCGCTGACACCCCAGAATGTATAAAATACAACTACAATAAATGCCATACCCGCAATTATCCCAAGAGTTCGCGAGGGGAGAAGCTTGGATAGTGCTTTTTTCATAAAAACCACTTCAATTATGGTAACAATTATCATTGGGAAAAATAGCAGTTTTAAATGTTCCCATGTGGACTCGTTTATGGGAGTGAATAGCCCCACTACAATATTTTCATTGGTCCATTGATATAGAAAATGAAACAGTACACCTAAACCACAGGTGAATATAAAGCGAAAAATGTTTTTCATAAAAAATCCTTTCACAGATATACGTATAGTATACTTATATGTCTGTAAAAGGATTTTTATACAAAAAAGGTAGCCATAACAGCTACCTTAAAATTCTTATAATTATAAATAAGAATAATCTCCACGCATCATAAGGGCAACCCAAATTACTAATGCAATTACGTTAATGATTATTCCAATAATACCGGTAATCTTACCTGCCTTGTTCATAGATGTAAACTTCCCAAAGAATCCGCCGCATGCTTTGTTGTTGCCAATAGTGCTTGTAACAAGTGCACCGATTGAAAAAAGACCAAAAACGCCAAAAGGGTACCAGCAGAAAACAAGTCCAAAGATACCACATACCATTGATACGATTGAAAGTACCTTAACCACTACAGGTGTTCTTCCTGCCTGTGGAGCTGCTTGTGGCTGAACCGGCTGATAGTAGTTGTTCTGGCTAGGTTCTCCATAAGGGTTATTGTAGTTGTTCTGATTGTTATCCATATGTATATCCTCCTAAATATAAAAAATCTATTTATTATTAGCATAAAAAGTAAAAAAAGTCAATTATTTACTGTGTAAAGAAAAGAAAAGCAAAAATAAATATACAGCAAGATGTCAATACAATTGCCAATATGCTGATTACAAGAGCAATAGTAGGCAATTTGCTTGGATTTTCCTTAAACTGCTTGCGGGCAACTATGGCAAGTACCAATGAAAGGATTGCAGGAATTAATGAAATTCCTGACCAACAGCTGACAAGGGATTCTATACCAATAACCATTGATGCAATTGACATATTTCTGGCTTTGCGAACCTTTTCTTCTCTTTGGAATTGTTCAGGAGAGGTGTAATAACCTTGTCTGTATTTGCTGTAACCATTGTAATAATCCTGAGACTGATTCTGATAGTAGTTGTTGTCGCCTGTATTGTATGAGTCGCTACCTGTGTTATATCCGGAATCTGCCGGCTCATCATAAGTAGAATATGTTCTTGGTTCACGGCAGTTACATGTCTCACCTGCTTCTAATTGTCTTCCGCAATATGCGCAAAAACCTTCCATATATTATCCTCCTAAGGTAAACTATCAATTTCTTAAGATTTTATCACAGCAACCATATTTTATCAATAAATTGTACAAAAATTGTGTGGAGGAAGTTGACCGAATATTGTATAATTATAAGTTGGAGGGCTTTAAATGACTAGAAAAGAAAGAGCGAAGCAGATACTAGAGCTTCTGGATGCAGAATATTCAACTGAATATGTATGTTACCTTAATCATGATAATGCGTGGCAGCTTTTGTTTGCTACGATTTTAAGCGCTCAGTGTACGGATGCCAGAGTTAATATTGTGACCAAGGATTTGTTTGCAAAATATCCTGGCGTGGAGTCCTTTGCTAATGCTGATTTGAAGGAGTTAGAACAGGATATTAAGCCTACGGGATTTTATCATAACAAGGCAAAGAATATCATAGCCTGCGCCAATGAACTTTTGGCACGACATAATGGAGAAGTACCTAGTGATATAGAAAGCCTCACAGCACTAAGTGGCGTGGGAAGAAAGACTGCTAATGTTATCAGAGGTAATATTTATAATGAGCCCAGCATAGTGGTGGATACCCATGTTAAGAGGATATCGGGGCTTTTGGGGCTGACCAAGGAGACTGACCCGGTTAAAATAGAGATGGACTTAATGAAAATTCTTCCCAAGGACCATTGGATTCTATATAATATCCATATAATCCGGTTGGGAAGAACGATATGTATAGCAAGACGACCACGCTGTGAAGAATGTTTTTTAAAAGATGTGTGTAAGCATTATAACTAATCACAGCCTTGGCGGTATTCGTTAAGTTTTTTGATAATAGAAGCCTTCATCAGGGAGTGAATGTTTTCAGCCTTCACTATCAATCGGTCAATTTCATCGGGACGATGTGTGTTAGCGTAATATTCTGCTAACAGATAGAAAGTGCGGCTCGCATCTGAATCTATGCTGATACCGTATTCCAACACACGAAGGGCATCCTCTGTTTGCTCCAACTGAAATAATCTGGCTCCCCATCTTGTCAGAGTGTTAATTAAAGTGGTATAGTTATTGTCATACTCCGTTAATATTGTAAGATTGGCAACACCGTATTCCAATTTAAGGTCAGTGTTAGATTTGTCCGACAGATTAAGGATTTTTTTCTCGCTTAGCCCGAGAATGGTTTGTTGATATTCTGCAACTTCATCATCCTCACTTGGATTGAGGGGAAGCTTGTCAGTGGGAATCACAATGTAGTCTAGACTGGAGATGTCTTTTTTACGGGTGCTGTTGGCTTTGTGTTCCCTAGCCCAGAAGAGGCGTTCGCCCTTGTCAAGGTTACGACGGGATTTGCGGATTTCATAAAATACAAGAGCACATATAATTAGTGTACAAAAAATAATAACAGGACCAAAATTATCCATAAATACCTCGCATGAAAGGAAAATAATATGTTTAGAAAAACCAAGACTAAAAGAATAATGACAATAATACTTGCAGTAATCCTTATACTTGCAATGATTATACCTTTGTTGGCTTCTCTGCTTTAACTATACATTTTATTCTGGAACATAGCAACAAAAAAAGTGCCTTATGGGTTGGAATATTTACAAGAATGTGATAAAATATAGAGAAATAAACTCGTTTCAGGTGTGATATGAATATAGGCAAGGTTCCGGGAAATGTTCTCAAGAGAAGTGTGGTTAATATAATTGGTAAAGGACCAAGAACCGGTGTGGATTCGACAGTGTTTTTGCATGGGAATGGAGCTTTAACTGTAAGTTCTACCCAGGTGGGACTGGTGGATTCTGAGATAGCACCTGTGTTAGCTGTAATTAAGGCTTGCAATAATGTGTGGGCAACTGGCGGTAAGGTGCTTGGTGTGGAGACCGCATTTATTATATCGGATAAGACTAAGGAACGAGATTTAAAGAAGCTTACCAGACAGACTATGGCGGCATGCAGATTATGTCACACTGAACTTTCAGGTGGACATACAGAAGTCAGTGATGTGGTTACCAGAGCTATATCCACAGCTACGGCAATCGGGGAGCTTGCAGCTACAAGACCCGGAGTTAGGGATATAAGACCCGGAATGGGAATTGTAATGACCAAATGGGCAGGACTTGAAGAGGCTGCCATACTTTTGAACAATCAGAATACATTAGAGAAGCTGAAGGATAGATTTTCTCCATATTATATGAGTACCTTCGGTCAATATATAGAATGGCTTACTGTGGAAGAAGAAGCGTCAATGGGTCTGGATTTTGGGGATGTCATTATGCATGATAATTCCGATGGAGGAGTTTTTGGCAGTCTTTGGGATATGGCTGAAGGTTCAGGACTTGGATTTAAGGTTTCTTTAAGGGATATTCCGGTAAGACAGGAGATAATAGAGCTCGCATATCTTTGCGAGCTGAATATATACAGGATGAAGTCCTCGGGAAGCCTTATGCTTGTTTGTGATAAGGCAAAAGACCTGGCACAGTATATTACAGAAAAAGGTGTGCCGGCAGCATACATAGGATGCTTTACAGATAATAATGATAAAATCATCTGTGTAGATGATGAGATTAGATATCTTGAACGGGTGTAAGCCCTATTATTTTAGAAAAGAGGTCTGATAATGAGAGAAGCAATTTTAGCAATTTTAGAAAAAAACAGCCGTATAGATATTGCAGATCTGGCATCACTTTTGGGAGAGTCAGAGGTTAATATTGCTAATGAAATCGCAGAGATGGAGAAGGAGCATATTATCTGCGGATATCATACATTAATTAATTGGGATAAGACCAGTGATGAGAAGGTTACAGCTCTTATTGAGGTTAAGGTTACACCACAGAAGGGACTTGGATTTGACGCCATTGCGGAGAGAATTTATAACTATAGTCAGATTTCGGCACTTTACCTTATGTCAGGTGGCTTTGATTTTACAGTTATTATCGAAGAAAAGACTATGAAGGAGGTTGCGATGTTTGTATCCAACAAGCTTGCTCCACTTGATGCAGTTCTTAGCACCTCGACACATTTTGTTCTTAAGAAATACAAGGATCATGGTACAGTGTTAGACGTTCCTAATGATGATGAAAGGATGTTAGTAACCCCATGAGAAGCCCAATTTCAGACAAAATTCAGACAATACAGCCGTCAGGAATTCGTAAATTCTTCGATATAGTAAGTGAGATGAAGGATGCAATTTCTCTGGGTGTTGGAGAACCTGATTTTGATACTCCATGGCCTATTATTGAGGAAGGAATCCGTTCCTTATCTAAGGGGAAGACTCATTACACTGGGAATTCCGGACTTAAGGAATTAAGAATTACAATTAATGAGTTTCTGGATAGAAAATACGGTATTAAATATGACCCGGAGAATGAGACCATTGTTACGGTCGGAGGAAGTGAAGCTATTGATTTGGCTTTTCGTGCAATGCTTAATCCGGGAGAAGAGGTTATTATACCTCAACCAAGTTATGTATCTTATTTGCCATGTGTTGTGCTTGCAGATGGAGCTCCGGTAGTTGTTCCGCTTCAGGAGAAGAATGAGTTTAAGCTTACACCGGAGGAACTAATAGCTGCAATTACACCTAAGACGAAGATTTTGGTACTGCCCTTTCCGAATAATCCAACCGGTGCGGTTATGAACCGACAGGAATTGGAGGCTATCGCAAAGGTTTGTATAGAGAAGGATATTTTTGTTGTATCTGACGAAATATATTCAGAGCTTACCTATAAGGGGGAACATTGTTCCATTGCATCAATTGAGGGTATGAGAGAGAGAACGGTTGTTATTAACGGTTTCTCTAAATCACACGCAATGACCGGCTGGAGACTGGGTTATGCCTGTGGTCCGGAGATTATTCTCAAGCAGATGCTCAAAATTCATCAGTTTGCAATTATGTGTGCACCAACTACCAGCCAGCATGCTGCGATTGAGGCACTTAATAATGGCGACGAGGCAGTTGCTAAGATGAAGGCAGAATATGACACCCGACGTAATTTTATGCTTACCAGACTTAGAGGAATGGGGTTGCAGTGCTTTGAACCATTTGGAGCATTTTATATTTTCCCTAATATTGCTAAATTCGGATTGACATCGGATGAATTTGCCACAAGGTTTTTGAAAGAGGAGAAGGTTGCGGTTGTACCGGGAACAGCCTTTGGTGACAGCGGAGAAGGATTTTTGAGAATGTCCTATGCCAGCTCATTTAAAAATCTTAAGACAGCTATGGATAGACTGGAACATTTTATTAGTACACTATAATAATTAAGAATACGGAGGAGACGAACATGGAACAGATGAATATTGAACATATTAATCCATTCCTTATTGCCGCTAAGAGCGTATTGCAGAGTATGTGCGGCGTTGAATTGGCAGCAGGAGCGCCATATGTTAAGAGTGGTAAATTTAATGAGGATTCAGTTGTAATTTGCCTTGGTGTTACCGGTAATATTAAGGGACAGGTTTTACTTGCATGTCATAATGATGTTGCTTGTGATATTGCATCCAAGATGTGTATGATGCCTATTACAACACTTGATGAGTTATCCCTTAGTGCTCTTTGTGAGCTTGGTAACATGGTATTTGGTAATGCAGCAACAGTTTTATCAACTAAGAACATTATTATTGATATTACACCACCAACAGTAATTCAGGGTAATTTCTCAATCGGAAATACTTTTGCCCAGAATATCTGTATTCCATTTACCTATGATGGTGATAAGGTTATTGAAGTGGACGTTTCTGTAAAAGAAGCCTAAAGGGAATACTGATGTTAAATATTGTCTTACACGAGCCGGAGATGCCGGCTAATACAGGTAATATAGGAAGAACCTGCGTTGCAACCAATACCAGATTACATCTTATTGAGCCTTTGGGGTTTAGAATTAATGATAAGATGTTAAAGCGTGCGGGTTTGGATTATTGGGATAAGCTTGACGTGCGAATTTATGATAATTTTCAGGATTTTCTGGACAAGAATCCGGGAGCTAAGATATATATGGCTACCACCAAGGCAGCAAGAGCTCACTCAGATGTACAATTCGAGGATGACTGCTATATTATGTTTGGCAAGGAAAGCGCGGGAATTCCGGAGGAGATTCTTCAGAATTATCAGGATACCGCTATAAGAATTCCAATGTGGGGCGAGATTCGTTCGTTGAATCTGTCCAACTCAGTTGCAATCGTTTTGTATGAGGCACTGAGACAAAATGATTATATGGGACTTAAGATGTTCGGGAAACCACGAACCTTTTCCTGGGAGTAATCAATTGACCTCCTGCTTTGCAGAGGGGACCTATTTGAAGGATATTTTGCTATGGAGACTGTAGAAAGTCTCCATAGCATTTTATTTGTTACGCAGGTCCAGTTCTAAGGAAGAAAAGTCTCCATAGCTTTGTTGTTTAGCTATGGAGACTTTTGTCGGTCTCTATAAGAAAAAATAATAGAATAGTTCCCTTTAAAGAAAATAATAAAGACAAGCCATTATACAGCTCGTGATTTCGGCAGGGCGAAGGTGAACTCTGTTCCTACGCCTTCTGTACTTACTACATCAATATATTCTTTGTGGGCATTAATAATGTCTTTAACAATGGCGAGGCCTAGCCCGGTTCCTTTTTTATCCTTACCACGGGAGAGGTCGGTTTTGTAGAAACGCTCCCAGATTTTGCCTACGCTGTCTTTTGGGATTCCTATACCAAAATCCTTAACGGAGGTAAGAATGCGGTCATTCTTCTCTGATACGGAAATAATAATTGATGAATCATTGTTGCTGAACTTAATGGCATTATCAATAAGGTTATAGAGTACCTGTTGAATTTTGCCATAGTCGGCGTTAACATTTAATGATTTGCTTGAAAATACAAGCTTAAATTTCAATTTTTTCTTGGCGCAAACGCCTTCAAAGGTTTCGATGGTCTGCTTAATCATCGCACATATATCAAAGTCAGACAAATCAAGAATCATGCCTTGGTCATTAAAATTATTAATTGCTAACAGATTGTTAGTAAGCTTGGTTAATCGCTCTGTTTCGGAGATTACAATGCCAAAATATTTGTCGTAGAGCTCAGGTGGAATAGTTCCATCCTGCATAGCTTCCAGATATCCTTTAATTGAAGTTAAAGGGGAGCGGAAGTCATGGGATACATTGGCGATAAATTTGCGCTGGTACTCATTAAAGCTGTTAATCTCAGAGCCCATATAGTCAAGAGAATCTGCCAGACGGCCAATTTCGTCACTACGTTTTAGATTAATTTTTTTGGAAAAATCTCCTTTGGAATAATCCTCGGTAAGCTTGGTTATTTTCTGGATTGGTTTTAATATATCCACCAATAACAAAAGTAGGGCAATTAAAGTCAGCACCAGTGTAAAAAGCATGGTTATGTAGTTGTAGTTAAATACGGAGTCAGCTTCTTCTTTTATTAAATCCAAAGGCTTGCTGATAACCATATATCCCCTGGTCTGATAATAGTATGTGATAGGGTAAAATACGGTTAGCTGCTCCTCCTGATATATGCCATAAAAATTATCTGTAAAACGATTGGAGTTTCCTGCAAGAGTGGGGTCAAAGTCAATCTGTGTTCCCACATATGTATTGTTGGTGTCCATTAGAATGGTACCATTTTGGTCCAACATTATTACGGAGCAGTCCATATAAGTATCTACAGTGGTGCATATTGACTGGATGTCCTCAATGCTCATGGTGCGGTTATAATAATTCACTCCAAATTGAGTTGAGAGGTAGCTGGCTTCCTCGTACATATTGGTGGCTTCTTTGTTAATCTGGTGCTCATAGGTCAGATTGGATGACACGTATGATGTCAGAATAAAACTAACAAGAGTCACTAGAATAAAAACAAGGATAAACCTTATAATAATTCGTTCTTTCATAGAAATACCTATTTCTTGGTTTCAAATTTGTAGCCGATTCCCCATACGGTTCCAAGGCTCCATTTTTCGTGGTCATGTATTTTTTCGCGGAGACGTTTGATGTGAACGTCAACAGTTCTTGTATCTCCAACGTAGTCGTAACCCCAGATGTGGTCAAGAAGCTGCTCTCTTGTAAATACCTGATTAGGAGAGGAAGCAAGGAAGAATAAAAGCTCCAGTTCCTTAGGAGGCATATCTACAGCGGCTCCTTTGTATGTTACGGAATAGTTGGTAAGATTAATAACAAGGTCAGGATATTCCACGTATTCTCCTGTCTTTTGTGGGGGGGCAGGCTCCTTAGGAACAACTACAGTACGGCGAAGAATAGCCTTAACCCTTGCCACAAGTTCCTTAGAATCAAAAGGCTTAATCATATAATCATCAGCCCCTAATTCAAGTCCCAATACTTTATCAAAGATTTCTCCCTTGGCAGAGAGCATAATAATAGGAGTGTTGCTTTCTTTGCGAATCTCGCGGCATACCTGATATCCATCCATTCCCGGCAACATCAAATCCAAAAGGATAAGATGTGGAGCGAATTCTGCGAATGCATTCAGAGCGCTTTCGCCATCATGCTCTATGCGTGTTTCAAAGCATTCCTTAGTAAGATAAAGTGAAATTAATTCTGCAATGTTTTCATCATCATCAACGATGAGAATTTTCTGTTTTTCTACCATTTTAACCTCCATCAATCCTTAAATTCTACAATTGTTACGCCATAATCGCCTTCTCCAAAGGAACCTAAGCGATAGGATTTAACATGTTTTTGTTTTTTGAGATATCTATGGACAGCATCTCTTAAAATTCCTGAACCCTTGCCGTGAACCACACGTACAGGGGATAGGTGGGACAAAAATGCATCGTCCAGATATTTGTCAAGTTCCATCAAAGCCTCGTCCTTGGTCATGCCAATAAGATTAATCTCGGCGGAGATGGATGAGGATTTGGACATTTTAAGCTTACCTATAGAGGAATTTTTCTGACGTATTTTTTCCGTTTCTTTGGCTTCTTCTATAATTTCCAAATCTTTAATATTGACCTGTGAATGAAGAATTCCCATTGTGACAGTTAATTCCCCTTTGGCATTAGGAAGGGAGTGTACTGTTCCTTCAAGATTGAGGCTGTGAACATGAACCAAATCACCAATGTGAAAATCCTCGGGAGCATGTTGTTTTTTAGGCGCTGTGGCGTTAAGCTTGCTCTTGGAATTGGCCTTGTTCATCTTCTCCCCAAGACGGCGTCGCTCTTCCTCCATCTGGGCAATTGTCATTCCCTTTTCGCTTGCCTTGTTGAATTTGCGAATTGCTTCATCAGCTGTCTCTTTGGCATCAGCAAGAATTTGCGTGGCCTCTTCCTTGGCCTTATTAATAATAGCTTCAGAACGTTCATCAAGTCGTTGATGTTTGGTGTGAAGTTGTTCCTTAAGCTGTTCAATTTCTTTTTTATAGCCTTCAATTTCAAGGCGCTCTTTTTCAATGGTAATGCGGCTTTTTTCTAAGTCTGAGATTACATCCTCAAAGGCTTTGTCCTCAGAATTAAGTAAAGTCTTAGCTTCCTCAATTATATGAACAGGAAGTCCTAATTTACCTGAAATGGCAAAAGCATTACTTTTGCCAGGAATTCCAATTAACAATCGGTAGGTAGGAGCGAGGGTTGCCACGTCAAATTCACAGCAGGCATTTTCAACCTGTTGGGTGGAAAGGGCGTATACCTTCAGCTCGCTATAATGTGTGGTAGCGACGGTGGTAACTCTTAGCTTTCTAAGACTTGTAAGTATTGAAATAGCAAGAGCGGCACCCTCTGTTGGGTCCGTTCCGGCACAAAGCTCATCAAAAAGCACCAGAGAATTGCTGTCCGCCTTGTCCAAAATATTAATAATGTTAGTCATGTGGGATGAAAAAGTAGAGAGACTTTGTTCAATACTCTGCTCATCACCAATGTCCGCATATATTTCATTAAAAATTGTCAGCTCTGAATTATCAAAAGCTGGAATGTGTAATCCTGACTGTGCCATCAGAGAAAAAAGTCCAATGGTCTTAAGGGTTACGGTTTTGCCACCGGTGTTAGGACCGGTAATAATTAACTGGTGATAATCCTTGCCGATTCTGATGTCTACAGGGACAACCTTGTGACTGTCAATAAGTGGATGACGTCCTTTTTTGATATTAATTATACCCTCTGTATTCATCACCGGTTCGCTGCCCTTGTAGCTAAGGGAAAGTCCTGCTTTAGCAAAAATAAAATCCAGTAGTGTAAGTGTTTCATAGTTGGCAAGAAGCTCTATTGTATGCTCTCCTGCATTATTGGAAAGTGTGGCGAGAATTCTTGCTATCTCTTCTGTTTCCTTAAGATGTAGCTCACGTATCTCATTGTTAAGTCGTACAACTGACACCGGTTCAATGAAAAAAGTGGAGCCTGCCTTGGACTGGTCGTGAACCATACCTGGAACCTGAGATTTGTATTCTGCTTTGACAGGAACGCAGTAGCGACCATTTCTGGTGGTAATAACGGCCTCCTGAAGGTAGGTTCTGTCACTTCCTGAAAGCATTTTGGAAAGCTCTGATTTAATGCGTTCCCCTGAAACAGTAATCTGTCTTCTTATCTGCTTAAGGGCAGGGCTGGCATCATCAGCAATTTCATCCTCTGAAATAATACAGCGGTCAATTTCTTTGTAAAGCTCGTCAAGGCATATGAGACTGTTAAAATATCCTGTCAGGGAATCCATGGTCTCAAGGTCTGAATCCTTGCCAGAATTGTAGCGGCAGGCGTTACGGGTAACTTTAAGAAGGGAGCTGATATTCATAAGTTCTCTGATTCCAAGTGTGCTGCCAATTTCCAGACTTTTAAGACTCATTCTGATATCTGTGAGTCCTCTGAAAAATAAATTACCGCCTCTAAGAATTCTTCCAGTGGCATCGCTGGTCTCCTGTAGCGCCTGATTAATGGCATCCGGATCAGTCAAAGGGGTAAGATTCTGGCACATTATTTTGCCCGGTTCAGAAGAAGCACAGGCAACAAGCTTGGTGATTATTTTGCTGTATTCCAGTATGTTAATTGCTTTAGAATTCATTTTTTTAATTCCTTATAAGTAATACTTCTTATATAATACCTTAAAAGTCAGAAAAGTTCAATATTATGAAAAAAAGAATGGGTTTACATATATGTCATAAATTGTTCATAATTATTGTGTACACTGTAGAAATAATCTGTGAGGAATGGAGAAAACGCATGGAACAGAAAGAAAAAAAAGAAAAATACGATTTATATACAGAACATATTGTACCCAATACAAGCTCATCTACCAAAAAAATTTTTAAAAAGGCAATTTACACGGTTTTGTTTGGTGCGCTTTTTGGTGTGGTTGCCGGAGGTGTAATGTTATTGGTATTTTCCGGTGGAAATAACGAGTCTGAGAGTTCGGGAAAACCTCCGGTAACATTGGGAAGTCAGAAAAATGATGATAACGAAAACTCCGCCGGAGAAGACGTAACGGTCTCTGTTTCTGATGAAAATGAGCCTACTACCGAAGCTATACCTGAGTGGGATGAAGAACTTCTTAATCAGCTTCAGGTTATTAATGAGAATTATGCAGTTATTAAAGCAATCGGAGCCAAGGTGCAGGGATACTCTGTTAAAGTGTATAAGCCTTCGGATGGAACACAGTCCACGGGATTTTATAATGCCAATGAAGCATTTGGTCTGGTTGTAGCAGAGGATGATAATCATTATTATATCTTAACGGACAAGTCTTTTGTCAGTGGAACGGGGGACTGCCATGTTATGTATGGATGTGGCGTCAGCAAAACGGCAGAATTTATTGCCGCAGATACTACTACTGGTTTTTCGGTTGTAAGAACAGCCAAAGAAGGTCTGACTGATGTGAAGATAGCAGTGCTTGGAAACTCTGATGCGACAGGTGTGGGAGACATTGTGGTTGCTGTTGGCGAGTTATATGGATTTGTAGATTCAATGGGATATGGAATTATAACGGGAGCTAACGTTACAGTGTCGGATACGGATTCAGGTTTTAAAATTATTACAACGGATATCGTAGGCTCCGCCAATTCCTTTGGAGTGGTTTCTAATATTAACGGTGATATTATCGGAATTATTACAACCAATTATAACACCGGAACCTCTAATCATGTTGCAGCTTATTCAATTAACGCAGTAACAGGAATTATTGAAAAACTTATGAATGGTCAGAAAAGCTCTTATCTGGGAATTCGTGGGCAGGCTGTTAGCGAAGGAGTTTTTTCAGACGAAAATATGCCACAGGGAATTTATATTTCATCAATTGAGATAAATTCACCTGCATATTATGCAGGGGTTCAGCCGGGAGACATTATTACTTCTATTGAAAATACTTCTATTACCACTATGGAAGATTTTATGAATGCCCTTTATAATAAGAGCGAGGGAACAACTACAGAGCTTAAAGTCAAAAGAAAAGGAAGAGAACAGTATAAAGAGATTGTTTTTACTGTGACTTTGGGTGTAGAATAGTAGCAGAAATCTATAAGGTGGTAGGACATGAGATATATTGAGACATTTAGGGAAAAAGAAACCATTGCAGGAATATACTATTGTAGCCAGAAATCAACGGCTTTGTCTAAGACCGGCAAGGAATATGCCAGCCTGAAATTACAGGACAAAACCGGCAAAATAGACGGCAAAATATGGAACCTTGGTTCCGCCGGAATAAGAGAATTCGACGAAAAGGATTATGTATATGTTAAGGGTGAAGTAACCGTATTTAATGGAGCACCCCAGCTTAATATTGCTGAGGTAAGGGTGGCTGATGAAGGCACCTATGATGAGGCGGACTATCTTCCTTGTTCAGCATATGACATTGAAGCGATGTATACAGAGTTTATGGGAATTCTTAAGAAGGTAACTAATCCTCATCTTCAAGCTCTTATTAAAATGTATTATGTTGATAATGAGGATTATATCAAAGCATTTAAGAGACATTCAGCAGCCAAATCAGTTCACCATGGTTTTGTGGGAGGACTTTTGGAGCATACCCTTAGTGTTACCAGAATGTGTGACACAATAGGCGATAGATATAGCTTCCTTAATAAGGATTTATTGGTGACGGCAGCAGCCTTTCACGATATGGGTAAGGTATATGAGCTTTCAGCTTTTCCGGATAATGATTACACTGATGCGGGTCAGCTCATTGGACATATTGTAATGGGCTCAGAGCTTATCGGTAATGCCATAAGAGAGCTTCCGGGATTTCCAAAGGTTCTTGAAAGACAGCTTAAGCACTGCATCTTAGCACACCATGGAGAATTAGAGTATGGTTCTCCTAAAAAACCTGCTCTTGCAGAGGCTCTCGCGCTTCATCATGCAGATGATTTGGATGCCAAGCTTGAGACCTTTAAGGAAGCCATTGCAACTCCTAATGGTCAGGCAGGAGAATGGGTGGGCTTTAACAAGCTTTTAGACAGCAATATAAGAAAAACTCTTTAGAAAAGGTAACAGAATGGATATTATTAAAAATGAGGATTACGAAATTTTAATAGAAGACATGACTGTAAATGGAGAGGGCGTAGGCAAAATCGATGGCTACGCTCTTTTTGTGAAGGATGCAGTCATTGGGGACAGAATTATCGCTAAGGTCATTAAGACCAAGAAACACTATGGCTACGGCAGACTTATGAGCATTATCGAGCCTTCTATAGACAGAGTAAATGCAAAATGCCCTGTGGCAAAGGCCTGTGGCGGCTGTACTCTTATGGCAATGAGCTACGAGGCCCAGCTGGAATTTAAAAACAAAATAATCGCCGGAAATTTAAGTCGAATCGGCGGTCTTACAGATATCACACTTCCTCCTGTAATTGGAATGGAGGAGCCATACCGCTACCGCAACAAAGCTCAATTCCCTGTGGGCAAGGACAAAAACGGCAACATAGTTATGGGCTTTTATGCCGGACACAGCCACTCAATTGTTCCATGCGAGGATTGTCTCATCGGTTCAGAGTATAATGCAGGAATTCTTGCAAAAATAAAAGAATACATGGTTAAGTATCACATTGAGCCTTATAATGAAGAGCTTCACAATGGCAAGGTTCGTCATGTACTTATAAGGGAGGGCTACACCACCGGAGAAATAATGGTTTGTCTGGTTATTAACGGCACCTCATTAAAGCATGAGGATGAACTTGTTAAAATGCTTAAAACCCTCACTTTTACCCGTGACAGAAAAATTGCAAGCATTATGCTTAACTATAACACTGACAAAACCAATGTTATCCTTGGCAATGAATGTCGCCTTCTAGAGGGCAAACCATATATCGAGGACTATATAGGAGATATCCGCTATCAGATTTCACCATTATCCTTCTATCAGGTTAATCCGGTGCAGACTAGAAAACTCTACGAGCTTGCCCTAGAATACGCCGGCCTCACCGGTAATGAAACTGTATGGGATTTATACTGTGGAATCGGAACGATTTCCCTCTTTCTGGCTCAGAAAGCGAAGAAGGTCTACGGTGTTGAAATCATACCTCAGGCAATAGAGAATGCCAAGAATAATGCCATAATTAACGGAATTACCAATGCCGAATTCTACGTTGGCAAAGCGGAGGAGGTTCTTCCTAAAAAGTATGAAGAAGAGCAGGTCTATGCAGAAGTAATCGTTGTGGACCCACCACGAAAGGGCTGTGACGAGACACTTCTTGATACAATGGTGAAGATGAAGCCAGAGAGAATTGTGTATGTGAGCTGCGACTCCGCAACTCTCGCCAGGGATTTGAAGTATCTGGTGGCGAATGGGTATGAGGTGAAGAAGGTGCAGGGCGTGGACCAGTTTGGGCATAGTGGGCATGTTGAGACGGTTGTTCTCTTGTCCCAACGAAAACCGGATGATGTTATTGAAGTGGAATTAGAGTTGGATGAGCTTGATATTACTGCTTCAGAGAAGGCTGCAACCTATCAGCAGATAAAAGACTATATTATGGAAAAATATGGTGTAAAGGTGCATACTTCTTATATAGCACAGACAAAAAGAAAATATGGTTTTGATATGAGAGAAAACTATAATAAATCTAAGAAAGAGAATCCAATGGTAAAACAATGTACAGAGGAAAAAGAAAAATATATTGTTGAGGCATTAGAACATTTTGCAATGTTAAGAGGTTAATTTTAGACCAATTTGAACAAGAGGCGTTAGTGCAGCGGGGCTCTTGTTCGGATTGGTAACAAAGGGTTTGTCCCTTTGAAAGAAAGTATTCATTTTTAACAAAAGGAGTTGCTATGGGAAAAGAATATGTAACATATTTTGGTACAAAGACAACGAAATGTGTTGATGAATTTGAAAAGCGTGATGAAAATGGACATAGATTGTATTCACGAATGATTCTTAAAGATTTTAAAAATATACCATTTTACATAGGGCAACATAGTAATGATTATTGGAAATATGGAATTGCATTGATAGTTCGTAGAAGTAACAATTATTGTACTGAAATGACATTTTCACAACTGATGAAAAATAAGTGTTATACGTCTTTGTATGATAAAGTAAATAAATTACTATTAACAGAGGGATTTATTGATGAACTTTTTAAATGTAAAAAATATTATTTTGATGAAGAAGATTTTTTGTATTTTAGAGCACAAGGTTCTAAAGACAGATATGGTTTCTATAAAGAATGGAATAATGGAATACTAATGGCAGAAAAAAATTATGGTGATTGCTCATACGCATATGAAGCCATTGGGATTAAAATATATAAAAGAATATAGAAAATGGATTCTTAGTAATAAATAGAGGAAGAATAAAAGGCACCTGGTTGGTATTCCTAGACGAAACGGAGATTGAATGTAAAAATGAAGAGGAGTAAGAAAAGATGCCGATTGGGAGTTGCGATTCCTGATCGGCTTTTTTTCTTGCTCTTTT
>CAZNUK010000051.1:0-17090 GCA_964576255.1 uncultured Butyrivibrio sp. | reverse complement strand
ATCACAGATTAAAATATTTTTTGCCATATTTAACATTCTCCTTCACGCAAAGCTTGTTACATAAATACATTATACAATGAAATTAATTTTTTTCCTAGTCTTTTATTTAATTATTTCTGTAATTTTTATACCAAAACTCTCTTCAATAACAACAACCTCGCCTTTTGCCACGTACTTTCCGTTAACAAGCACGTCAATCGGCTCTCCGGCAATCTTATTAAGCTCAACAATGGTACCAGGTGCAAATTCAAGAATATCCTTAATGGACTTAGTTGCACGACCAAGTTCAACTGTAACCTCAAGTGGCACATCCATAATAAGGTCAATATTCTCATGACCTACCGCAGAGCTTGCTCCCGAAAAAGCCTGGAATGAAGCCGGCTGCACATTGACATTATCCATCTGTGGCATTCCATAACCCATCTGTGGCTGTCCGTACATAGGCTGCATATATCCACCCATAGGCATCTGTCCATAACCCATCGGTGGCATTCCATAACCCATCTGCTCCTGCGGCATCTGCTGCGGTACAGGCTGTGACATCTGCTGTGGTGCCGCCTGTGGCATAGGTGCTGGCGCAGGCTGTGGTGCCGGTTGTGGTGCCGGAATATCCGGTTCATCATCCGGTTCCATCGTAGAATCCATTCCCATAAGATTACCCTCTGTAAAGGTCTTATACAGGTCTCTTGCAAATTCAAACGGATATAACTGCATAATTTCACTATCAATTAATGTTCCGATTGTCATTCTGAATGAAACCTTAACAAATTTCTTTCTTAAGAACTCTGGAAAACTCTTCTCGTCATACTGTTCATTAAGGTCAATAAGGTTGGCAACCGGAGGACTGATATCAATCTTAGTTCCAAGCATGGAAGAAAGAGAGGTTGCCGCTGAACCCATCATCTGATTCATTGCCTCACCAATTGCACTTAAGTGTAACTCTCCAATGCTCTCCGGGCTAATCGTGCCCTCTCCACCCATCATAAGGTCAGTGATAATCTTAACGTCATCCTCTCTGAGTACGAGAACGTTATTACCATCAAGACCACAGGTGTACTTAATCTGCAAAAATACACAAGGTCTGTCATATGAATCAGACAGCTCATTCCAGAACATATATGTAACCTTAGGCGTTGTAATATTAACCGGCTGGTTCAATAATGTACTTAATGTGGTAGCTGCCGTACCCATGCTGATATTAGAGATTTCTCCAATGGCATCCTTCTGCTCCTCTGTCAGTGTCTCACCTTCTTCATGGTTGTTCTTCGGAGCCGGCTCCGGTTCTGACGCTGCAAAGTCCTGATTAGCACTGGAAAGTAATGCGTTAATTTCTTCCTGTGATAAAATACCATCCATTATTATTCATCTCCTCTCAAAACTTGTGTTAGTCTAACTGCATAGTTATCATTAAACGAGCCCGGCAAAGCAGTAAATTTATTAATATTACCAACATACACCGATAGCTCTTCATCCTTTTTCTTATCCAGACGGATAACATCTCCAACACTCAGATTAATAAAATCATTAACTGAAATTGTGCTGTTTCCAAGCACCGCCTTAACAGGAATCTGTGCCTTGGAAATCAATGAGGCAATTGCCTCCTCGTAAGTATTAACATCCTTATCCTGCATAGTTGAAAACCAGTACTTGGTATTCAGCTTATCCATTACAGGCTCTAATACAACATATGGAAGACATATATTCATAAGTCCTTCCACATCACCGATTTTAAGACTGATTGTTATAATCGCAATCATCTCACTCGGAGATATAATCTGTGCAAACTGTGAATTAGTTTCAATTCTCTCCAGTCGCGGTAAAACTGTCAAAACATTCTGCCATGGTTCACGTAGAAGGTTAACAAAAGTATTAATTACACGTTCCAGAATGGTAAGCTCTATTTCAGAGAACTCCCTGCCCTTATCCAATGGAATTCCCGTACCGCCCAACAGTCGGTCAATAATAGCAAAACCAATATTGGACGCAATCTCCATTACAATATTGCCCTCAAGAGGTTCAAAATTAATTACCCCGAGAAGCACAGGATTAGAAAGCGCATTAGAAAATTCTGAATATGTAACCGCTTCCGAGTTCATTATCTCAACCTGTACCGGTCTTCTGAAATATGCCGGAAGATTGGTTGATAACAAACGACCATAATGCTCAAATATAATTTCAAGTGTTCGAAGATGCTCTTTAGAGAACTTGGCTGGTCTGGCAAAGTCATAATTCTTGACAGTTTTCTCTTCGGTGTTCTTCATATCTTCAACATCAAGCTCACCACTGCTAAGTGCTTTTAGCAGGTTGTCAATTTCACTTTGTGATAGTACCTCACCCATCTTCTCTCACCTTCTTTCATTACTGATTATGTGTTAAAATTTACTGTAAAACAAACTGATTAAAGGATACAGAATATACAAACTCTGAATCAAAAAGCTCCTGAAGCTCTTTAAGAAGCTCCCTCTCCATCCGCTCCTTATTAACTTCATCATAGGTATATGAACCGATTACATCAATTGTACTGCTGGCAATCAGACCCATTGAAGTAGAAACAGCGGAAGCCTTAGTCTCGTAATCAGCATGTGTCGTATCAAGACTGATTATAACGCTCACTCTTGCATAATGTGCTGTAGTTTCGCCCTCTGCTCTGGCAAGACTTATGGTATTTTCCACATCCTCGCCAAATGTAACTGTGATATTTTCAAGATCAGAAATATCCACCTTATCCGAATCTGCATTATCTGCCACATTCAAATCGATAATTGTACAAATCTTATCCACCAGATTGGAGGTCTTGTTAATAGCCGGAACAAAAACAAATACCATCACAATTGTTAAAACCAGATTGATAAATGTTAAAGCCAGACTTATTGCATTAATCATTCCTTTTTTCATAGCCGTCACCTCTTATGCTAATTGTAGTTACTATAACTATTGTAAATTTTAATCTCAACTCTTCGATTCTGAGCTCTTCCCTCTGCTGTATCATTAGAGGCGATAGGAACATACTCACCTCTTCCTGAGTGTTTAAGATTATCAGGACTTACATTACAATCCTCCACAAGATAATTAAACACCGCCAAAGCTCTGTATGTGGATAACACATCATTGGATGTATACAACTGATGCACTATAGGAATATTATCAGTATGACCTTCAATCTCAATAATATGGTCCTCATACATCTTAAGAATACCGCTAATCTTATCAAGAACGTCCATTGCTTCAGGAGTTAAATCTGCTGATGCAGAACCAAATAAAAGCGCACCCTTCATATTAAGACATACATAATGCTGGGTAACCTTAACCTCCACTGCATCACTTGTTGCAGTATTCTCAAGGTATTCTTCTATAACCTCTCCCATGTGCTCAGACTCTTCCATGCCCGCTTGTTCAATTGCATCAAGAGCACCTTCAATATCATCAACCCCCGGTGGGACCTCAGGAATCTCTCCATTGCCGTCTCCATCTCCCGGTCCACTTGAATCATCTGCATCCTTAAGACTTGCATAATATTCACTTAACTCTGTGAGCTGACTGGCGCCACTGGCAATAAGCATACCATCATCAATACCTGATGACCCGCCATCCAGAACTGTATAGCTCTGAGAAAAGGATGCTGCAACCTGTTGCCACTTCTCCTCATTAATGGATGACATAGAGAAAAGCAACACGAAGAAGCACAAAAGCAGATTCATCAAATCCGCGAAGGTATTAAGCCAGCCACCGGTTTCAATCTTCTCTTCTTCACGTTTTTTTCTAGCCATTAGAATTCCTCACCTCCGCCTTCAACACCTTCAGCATATTTATTTCTATCTGTCGGTGCAAGGAAAGACTTAAGCTTCTCTTCGATTACTCGAGGATTCTCTCCTGCCTGAATTGACAAGAGTCCCTCTATCATAACTTCCTTCAAAGTAATTTCTTCTGCATTATTAGCTCTTAACTTATTGGCAATCGGAGTTGCAATCCAGTTAGAAAGCATGGAACCATAGAAGGTTGTAATAAGGGCAACCGCCATGGAAGGACCAATTGAGTTAGGATCGTCCATATCCTGTAACATATTAACAAGTCCGATAAGAGTACCAATCATACCCCAGGCAGGACCCATCGCTGATAATGTATCCCAGAATGAGGCAACCTTTTTGTGTCTCTGGTCAACACAATCCAATTCTGTTTCAAGGATTGCTCTAACCAAATCCGGCTCTGTTCCGTCTACGATAAGAAGGATACCTTTTTTCATAAAAGCATCATCCAAATCCTCAGCTGCCTCTTCTAACGCTAACAAGCCTTCCTTACGGGCCACGTTGGAAAGCTCAATAATCTTCTTAATTATTTCTGTTTGTTCAAATTTCTGTTGCTTCAGTGCTATCATAAATCCCTTAAGACCTGCTATGTAATCATTCAGTTTATGGGATGTAAGTGTCGCACAAAACGCACCACCAAAAGTAATAAGAATTGATGCAACATCAATGAAATTCTTTAATACTCCAAAACCATCTTCTACTGTTATACCAAAAATAACCAAAGCAAAGCACAATACTATGCCTATGAGAGTCGCAAGATCCATCTCATCAACCACCATTCTGCCGATTTACGGCCTTTAAATTTATGTGTTATTATTCGACTTTTAGCAATTCGGCAAAAATCGCCCTTTTATACGATAATACTAAATTTTTCACTTCTTGTCTACTTTCTTTTACTATTAATTTCTTCCCCGTAGTCAGTGTAATTACTGTGTCAGGAGTGGTTTCAATAATCTCAATTAATTCAGGATTAAGAGAAAATTTTACTTCATTAATTCTTGTAAGTTCAATCATTCCAGACCTCCTTAATTCCCAGACCATTTTATATTCTCCATATATTCCCGGAAGCCTGACTACACTCCCGGGAATCATAAGGAAGAAGCAAAAAATAATTTAATTATCGCTTAAGATTAATCAATTCCTCTAACATTGTATCAGAAACTGTAATAATTCTGGAGTTAGCCTGATATCCTCTCTGAGTTGTAATCATTTCAGTAAACTCAGCAGCCAAATCAACGTTAGACATCTCAACTACACCTGTTGTGAAATATCCGCCATCCGCTGTGACATCATCACCAATTCCGTCAAACTCACCGGAGTTAAGTGTTGCAGAGAAAAGGTTATCTCCCGCTTTTTCAAGACCTGACAGGTTAGTGAAGTTAGCAACCGCAATCTGAGCAATTACTCTCTGGTCACCATTGTCGTATGTAGCAACAATTTTACCGTCCTTCTGAATGCTTACACCTGAAAGGTTACCTACAGTTCTACCTGCGTTAGCACCTGTTATATCACCTCTTGAAGGAATAAGAGCTGTGTCAGTACCCATACAGGTAAGCTGTGAAAAATCAATTACAACATCCGATGTAAGTGAATTAATTCCGAGGGATGTTACATTAAGTGTAATAAGTCCGTCTCCCTCGATGGCACCTGTTGCATCACTGAAATTAAGTGTTGCATCATTAAGGAGTCCCTCAAGAGCTGACTCATCAAGTTCAATTGTCTTACCGTCACAGGTTACAGCAGACACGCTCAAGCTGTATTCATAACCATCAACCTGCTCAATATCAATAGTTGCCTGATATTTATATCCAAGAGTATCGTAGAATGTGATATTAGTTGAAATAACACCACGCTCAGAGCTAAAGCTCTCATCCTCTTTATTAATGTTACCTGACACAACACCGGCAGTAGTTGCTACCGGAGAAGCATACTGATTCTCTGCTGAGTACAGGCAGATTGCCTGAACATTGGATTTGGTAACATTACCTTCTCCGTCAGCATCCCATCCCATAACAGCATAACCCTGGGATGTAACTAAGGTTCCTGTTGCATCAACTGCAAAGTTACCCGCCTTGGTAAAATAATTAACACCATTATTGCTTACAATAAACATTGCATCTCCGTTAATCATAATATCAAACGGATTGTTAGTAGCCTGTGAACCACCGCTTTCTGAAACCTTGGTTGAAATAGCTGAAACGCTTGAACCAAGACCAATCTGCTTAGCATTGGTACCACCGGCTCCGGTTTCCTCATTAGCACCGGAAGCACCCTGTGTTGTCTGATATAAAACATCACTAAAGGTTACCGACTGTGATTTGTAACCAATTGTATTAACGTTAGCGATATTGTTACCGATAACGTCCATCTTGGTCTGGTGTGATTTAAGACCTGCCACACCAGAGTAAAGTGATCTCATCATAATAAATGACCTCCTTCAAATTTTCTTTAGGAGAAAATCCGAATTGATGTATGTCTTATCCGGCATTCAAAGACATCTAGTTTCCTTAAAAGGTCCAACTATACAAATACTGCTCCATCAATATTGGTAAATATATTTTCTCCCTGTTTTTCCTGCTCCATTGCAGTTATAACTGTGTTATTCTGTGTATTTACGATGAATGCGTAATCATCCATCAACACTAAGGATTCTTTGATTCCCTTCTCATTGCTTAATTCTGCTCCTTTTTGAAGCCTTGCTAACTGTTCGTCGGATAGAGAAATATTTCTATCACTAAGCCTCTGCGTTGCATGCTTGGAAAATTTAAGCTCTGAAACCTTCGCTTTTTCATCAAACTGTCGCTTTAAGATATCCTCAAAAGAAACTGAATTATCGCTACGGTTATAATTAGGTGTTTTGTTAAGGTACTGCCCCGTAACCTGTTCAATGGAAGTGAAACCTGCTTTATTAAAGTCCATATGCTTCTCTTCCTTTCAAAAATAAGTCTATATATTCGCTGCCTCTTCCATAAGCTTGTTATAATAATCCTCATCAACTACTGCATAAAGATTATCTAAGCTATACAGATATCCATCAACTGAAAGATATACACCATCACTCTGCTTTTCGATACATTCAACCTCTCCGGTAACATAATTAACATCTCCTGTTGTATTTTCAGAAGCTGCAATAATAACCTTCTTACCAACAAGGTCTGTTGCACTCTGCTCGGTGATTGTCTCTGACATTCCCTGCAACTCCTCAATCTGTGAGAATGATGCCATCTGTGAAACCCAGTCCGTATTGGAAGAAGGCTCCAATGGGTCCTGGTATTGCATTTCTGCCACAAGGATATTAAGAAATGCATCCTTGTTAAGTGAGTCATTACCGGTAGTCTTCTGCGAACTTGAATCCGCTGTGTAGTTAGCAACTACTTTTCCATCAACAATCTGTGCTGAAATTGCCATCTCGTTCTCCTTTCTTATGCTCTGAAATTAACACTGTTTCCATCTTGTTCCATCATCTGTCTGATAATAGAATCCTCTGTCTCAGAAACATCTGTGGCTAAATCGTCAATTCCTCTGAATCTTCTACGATTACTACTCTGACCATTCTGTGCATTTTCCCCGTTACCGTCAAAATTCTGGTTAAATGCCTGTCCGGCAACAGTAACTTCAACCTCTGACACCTTAAGTCCCTGATTATTAAGAGCTTCCTTAAGCTGGATAATCTGACTCTCAATTATGGCTTTAACTGTGTCATTCTGCGCTGTAATTGATGCTGTGATATTTCCCTCCCTGGCAACAACTGTAAGATTGATTTTACCAAGACTTTCAGGTGTAAGCTGTAATTCCATTGTACTGGTATCCGCTGTTACGTTAACTCTGATTGAATCAATAAGCTGGTTAATAATATCCGCCTGATTAACGTTGTAAACCTGTGAAAAATCACTTTGAATGGTTGTACTGTTCTGAATGCTTTCAGATAGATTATTCAGAATATTTGCTGCAAAAGCTTCCGTCTGATTCTGTTCATTACCATTTCCGGTTTCATCAAAGCTTTGTTCATTAAAGTTTTTATCTGAAACAGGAGTATCCACTGTCTCCGTTGTAGTCTGTGTAACTCTGTCGCCTTCCATTGTAATGGTCATTTCCTTACCGGTATTGTCATCCTTTACAACTGTTACAGTCTTAACAATATCTTCTGTTGCATTTTCCAGTCCAAGAGATGTGTCCTTATTAAGCAAATCTTTAAATGCGCTCTCAACATCTTCTACAGGAATCTGATTCTCAACAGCCACTTCATTAACAAGCTCTGTAATAGCATTAACAATATCTGCAAGGTGTTCTGAAAGCTGTGAATCGGTAATTATCATTGCCGGTTCAACATCAGAAATCTGTGCAATGAGCTTTGACACATTCTGTGGAACGAGCAAATCTGCAAATGTAAGTCCGGCCTCAGCCATTGCATTCGCAAGCTCTTCCTCTGTAACACCAAGATCCTTAGTAATTACATCCTTAATGCCTTTTTCCAGTTCGGAAAGACTTTCTTTATCAACAGTGGCGTCTTTCTTAGTCGCTTTTACGATTTCTTTGGTCTTATTGGCATTGTTCTTATCAAAAGCTGTTTTGGCACTGTCCGCACCGCCGACTTCATTTGTCGCAGCAAAAGAACTTTCTGCTGTATTGGCGCTTTGGTTGAACAAATTCTGAAAACTGTCCGTAGCCTGTGTTCCTGAGGAAATAATACCATTCTGCATCTTGGTGTTACTCATTATAGCCGCCACCATCTCTGCAGACGAAATATTTCCTGTTGTCATCACCTCATTCCTCCTTTCTTCATTTTTTATTGATAAACAGCCGGGCTGCTTATTCCGAAACAGGATAAATAAGTAAAGTAAGCTTGGCTGCCAGTGTACTGTTCATCTCCGCAAGTATTGCTCCTGCATCATTTTTCTTCATACAGGTCAGAATATTGGCAACCTTTTCCAAATCGCCGGTCATCTCCTCAAAAATTGCTGCTGCATTCTGAGGGTCCATGCTTGCATAATAATTGGCAAGCTCCTGAATAACCGCATCCATAGCCAGCTGCTCTTCCACCTGCCTGTAAATAAGTGCGGCATTTTCCGGATACATTTCCTCGTACCAAGCTTTATATTCTATTATATCGGGTGCATTGTCCGTATACACAACCTCTTCATCAAACTTTTTCTTAATTTCTTCAAAATAAGCCTGATTATTTTCATACGCTTCAAGTCTGGAAACCTCAGCTGTCAGCATGGATATCTGCTCCGCGCTGTCATTCGCATTCTGCTTATAAATGGCTAATTCATTTTCCAGCTCATTAATTCTGTCAATGGCTTCCTGTAAAGTGTTGTAGGTATCGCCCATCTCGGAGCTGGCTGAACCTGCATTATCCGGCAAAATAAGATTTAATACCGGAACATCTTTAAGAATAGGATATAGCACCGAGCTACCAAAGCCACCCACATCCAATTTGATGAGGAGTACAAAAATAGCAATCCAGATAAGCACAATAATTACAGCAATAAGAGATGTAACCATCTTACCGCCCTTTTTACTATCAGGGCTAATATATAAATCGTCACTATCAATAATATTGTCTTTATTCTTAGCCATTGCTTCTCATCTCCTTACGAATCGCCCTCATCTGTAGGGCTGTATTTGTAGCTTACAAGCTCATCAATTTCTTTTTTCTCTTCATCACTGATTTCCTGCAGAAAAACATCAAAGGCATTTTCCCTAAGTTTTTCATGAGTTTTTCTGTCCTTCATAACTTCATTAAGTCTTGCTCTTGCAATATCAAGATTCTTCTGGGCAACCTTAACCTCAACAAGCTGTGCTTTAATTGCCTGTCTCTGGTATTCAATAGCCTGCTTACTCTCCGTCAGCTCCCTGACATTCAAAGTCCCTGTGGCAATTTCCCTGTAATGGTCCTCAAGCGCCTTCTTACGGGCAAACATCTGCTCTAACTTATCCTGTTCCTCCATAAGCTTTGCCTGCATATTGGAGTAATGGGATTTTGCCTGCGATTCAATTTTGTATTTAATGTCTAGAATGTTTTGCATTCTGTATACAAATTTAGCCATCTACTCACCCATTTCGTTACTCAGCAAAAATTCCCTCCAGTGCCGCTAATTCTGCATCAAAATCAAATTTATCGTCCGTTGACTGAACAAGGAATTCATTAACACTGTCAATTTTGCTAATGGCAAAATCAATAGACTTATTAGTTCCCGCCTTATAGGCACCGATATTAATCAAATCTTCTGCTTCATTGTATGTTGCCATAACATTTTTAAGCTTACCTGCAAGCTCCTTCTGGTGCTTGTCAGTTATCTGGCTCATACATCTTGAAATACTCTGCAATACATCAATTGCAGGATAATGATTTTTGTGGGCAATCTTTCTGGAAAGCATTATATGTCCATCCAAAATACTTCTTGCCGTATCAGTAATCGGCTCATTAAAATCATCACCATCTACAAGGACTGTGTACAAGCCTGTTATAGAGCCCTTTTCTGCATTACCTGCTCTCTCAAGGAGTTTGGGCATCTCGCTGTACATACTTGGCGGATAACCTCTGGTAACCGGAGGTTCTCCTGTAGCAAGTCCAATTTCTCTTTGGGCCATAGAAAAACGAGTCAGAGAGTCCATCATTAACAGGACATCCTTTCCCTGATCTCGAAAATACTCAGCTATTGCTGTTGCCGTCTTGGCTGCTTTATTACGAATCAAAGCCGGCTTGTCAGAGGTTGCAACAACTACAATACTCCTCTTCATACCCTCAGTTCCCAAATCCTTTTCGATGAACTCCCTAACTTCTCTTCCTCGCTCGCCAATTAGAGCTATTACGTTAATATCAGCCTTGGTATTACGGGCAAACATACCCATCAGGGTACTTTTTCCTACACCGGAACCTGCAAAAATACCAATACGCTGTCCCTTACCAATGGTGAGAAGACCATCCACCGCCTTAACTCCCAAAGGAAGGATCTCATTAATTATCTTACGCTTCATAGGGTCCGGAGGAGGTGTATCAACCGGATACTCCTTAGCCCTGGTAAGTATGGTTCCGTCCACAGGAATACCAAGACCATCCACAGTCTTACCCAGAAGCTCTTCACTAACCTTAACCGTCAGAGTCTTGTTAGTGTTTTCAACTACACAACCGGGACCGATACCGTCCACAGTCTCAAAAGGCATCAGAATAATTCTGTTTTCTTTAAAACCAACAACCTCTGCATTAATATATTTCCCCGGTTCATCCTTCAAAAGAATGTGACACAAATCATTAAGTCTTGCATCAGGTCCGGCGGATTCAATGGTAAGACCAACAACCTTGGTTACCTTACCCATTTTTTTGTAATATGTTTTATTAATCAGATTCAAATATTTTGATGTATTCAACGCTTTACTCCTTACAATCAGGATTCAAGACAGCTAAGCAATCTAATATCACTAATTAAACTTTCCAACTGGATGTCAAGACTGCAATCAAACACTCCCAAATCAGTTTCTATAATGCACTGGTTTCTCTTTAACTGAAAATCCACACAAATGTCGATTTTCACATCCTTAGCCACACCCTGAACAATCATATCGGTATTAGAAGCCACGAAATTATAATCCTCTTCTGATACTTTGATTAGATACATCTTGCTCATCTCAGTATTTTTAAGAACGTTATTTGCAAGGGTTACTACCATATCCTTCTTGTTTTCCGCAATTGCATGTGTAACCTTGGAAAATACCTGAATTAACGTCTCCACCAATTCCGGCTCCATCTCTTCTCTAAGAGTTCTATATTCTGCCTCAAGAGCCGCCTTTTGATTAGCAAAATCCTCATTAAGCTTAGCTTTATGAGCTTCTAATTCTTTAAAAGCTGCCTCTCTGCCTTCATTAAGACCCGTTTCATAGCCCTCGCTTCTGGCATTGGATTTGATGCATTCTGCTTCTTCTCTGGCAACAGCAAGGAGTTCCTCTTCCTGACGTTTGATTTCCTCCATATCAATTTCATGGTGAACCTCAATCTGAGGTTCTTCGTCAGAAACAAGCTGTTCTACCGTTGCTGCATCAAGCCCACACACAAATCCATCCTCAGATTCAGACCTCTCAGGATTATTAGTCCCCATAAGCTTTCTACGCTGTTCTATAATCTCATCAACCATGCGGTTAGAATCTATAACAAGTTTGTCCTGGTCATGAATGACCACACTGTTAAATTTCAAAAGATTAGACAATTATCTCGTCACCTCCACCTCTTGAAATAACAATTTCAGAGGAATCCTCAAGCTTACGAACAATGTTAACTATCTTCTGCTGAGCTTCCTCAACATCCTTAAGTCGTACAGGTCCCATAAATTCCATATCTTCCTTAATCATAGCAGCAAGACGCTTTGAAAGGTTATTAAAGATAACACTCTGAACCTCTTCATTAGCATTCTTAAGAGCGATGGCAAGGTCATTATTATCAACATCTCTAAGCACACGCTGGATAGCTCTGTCGTCCAGAGAAAGGATATCCTCGAAAACGAACATCTTGCGTCTGATTTCGTCTGCCAATTCCGGCTCTTCGATTTCCAAAGTCTCCAGAATATGTCTCTCTGTACCTCTGTCAACCGCATTAAGAATTTCAACAATGGCATCAACACCACCGATAATGGTGTAATCCTGATTAACAAGGGATGCAAGCTTACGTTCAAGCACGTTCTCAACTTCCTTAATAATATCCGGTGAGGTTCTGTCCATAGTTGCAATTCTTTTGGCAACATCCGCCTGCTTCTCCGGAGGAAGTGCAGATACAACCTGTGCGGACTGTCCCGACGGCAGATATGATAAAATAAGAGCAATTGTCTGTGGGTGCTCATCCTGTATAAAGTTCAATAACTGACTCGGGTCTGTTTTACGAATAAATTCAAACGGTCTAACCTGAAGGCTTGCTGTAAGCTTACCGATAACATCCTTGGCTTTTTCCTCGCCCAGAGCTTTTTCCAAAAGCTCTTTGGCGTAGGCAATACCACCTTCTGCTATGTACTGCTGTGCAAGACATACCTCATAAAATTCCTTAAGAACCTCCTCCTTAAGCTGAGGAGAAATACTTCCCGTATTGGCAATTTCCAAAGTAAGCTGCTCAATCTCTTCCTCCTTAAGATGTTTGAAAATCTTAGAGGATTTCTCAGGTCCTAATGAAATTAACAAAATTGCACTTTTTTCAAGGCCGTCCAGGCCGGATTTTGATTTTGCCGCCATATACCGTACTCCTTACCATCCTTCGTTAAGCCAGTTACGAAGTAACAACGCAACCGTTTCCGGATTCTCATCAACAAGCTTCTCGATAGCTTTTCTTGTGTCGGATTTTTCCTGTAAGTCAATATCCTCCACTTGTTCTCGTGTAGCTGCAAGCATATCCTCCACACTGAGCTCCGGCTCTGTTTCTTCTACTGCAACCGGTCTTGTGCTTCTGATAATAATAAATATCAAAAGACCCGCAATAAGTACCGCTAACACAATCTGCAAAATGAAGAATGGCGAAGCCGTAGTCTCTTCCTTGTCATAGAATATATATTTCTCATAGCCAATTATGGAAATATCCTCAACTGAAATACCTGTACCCATAGAAACAGCCTGTGCAAACTGCTCATCCACTTCTATCTCAACCGAATTACTGTTAAGAGCCTTAAACTGTTCCCATGTCAATTCTGTCAAAAGCCCCTGCTCTTCGGCATCCTCTTCATGAAGAATATTGTATTTCATAGCTACAATCGAAACACTTGACTCATCATATTTAATCTTACCGGCTGCCTGCTTGGTTGTAGTAACAACCTCATTCTGTAACCAGTCGTACTCAGAAACAGAATACTCAGAGGTGCTGCCATCTCCGGTTTGAAAATAATAAGAGGTATCATCATCATTGGACTCCGTACCTGCAATGCCACTGGCATCTGCAATGTTACCCTCTGAATTAACTACGTAGCTGTGGGACGGAAGACCTTCTTCCGAACCCTCCGGCGCAGTATATGTATGCTCAATAATCTCAACATCATCAAAATCAACCACAAGAGTTGGTGACACAATAACCTCACTAAACAGCTTGGTTCCCAAAAGAAGCTGTTCAGCCTTGGCAACAATGGCATTCTCATACTGTGACTGAACCTTCTGGCTGGCACTTGAGGTTGATGATAAACCATCAGTATTGCCACCGTAATACAGAAGGTTGGCATTACTGTCAAGTACTACAACCTTATTGGTATTATTATTACCTACAAAATTGGCAAGCATAAGACCGATAGCCTCCGCCTGTGCACTTGAAAGCTCCTTGGTAAGAGTAAGCTCTGCGGTAATGGAAGCATCCTCATTCTCAGTAAAAATAGTACTATCGGATTCAGGGAAGCTTACTGTAACCGTAGCCTTCTTAACTCCGTCAATTTCCTCTAAGTCATTAGCAAATTTAGATTCAAGATACGCCTTGTATTTACGCTCCTGATCCGTTGCTGTTGATGTAAAACCACCATCCACAGCATCCTCAAGAGAATAACCGTCAGCAGAAATATTGTTAGAGCCAAGAATCAGCTTAGCTTCAACATAATCCTCTTCATTAACTGAAACCACGTAATTCTCACTAATCGTGCAGGAAATTCCCTCATCCTCAAGAAGTGTTCTAATCTCCGTAGCCTCAGATGCAGTCTCGCACTGTCTGAGAACCGAAGTAGTCTCTCTGGAAAAAACTATGGCAAGAATGATAATGGCAACAACAATTACAGCAAAAACAGACACAAACAATATCTTTTGTGTCTTGTTAAACTTATTCCAAAAATCTTTTACCTTGTTCCATATGTCTTTTAAACGGTCCATGCTACTACTCCCGGCTCACGCCATATTATACCTGAATATTCATTATTTCTTTGTATGCGGCCAAAAGCTGATTCTTAATAGCAACAGTATACTGAAGGGAAAGATTGGCTTTCTGCTCAATAACAGCAAGCTCATGTGTATTGGTCATCTCTCCGGTTGCAAATGCAACTTCAGCCGCCTGCGCCTCCTGCAAATAATTATTGGTACTGCTTACCATATTAATTGCCGCATTATATATTCCGTCAAAGGTTGAAGAATCCGAAGTCTTAGCTGTACTGGCAGACTGTGAATTCTTTAATACATTACTAATAGCCCCCGACGTAATATCAATCATAGATGAAATACTACTCATAGCCTATCTCCTATTTCTGCATCAAACTAAGACCTGCTGATGCCAGATTCTTACTCGCCTCAAAAGCCGTAGCATTGGCTTCATAAGATCTGGTGGCATCAATCAAATCAACCATCTCAGTAACAACATTAACATTAGGATATACTACATATCCGTTCTCGTCCGCATCCGGATGGGATGGGTCATATACGAGATTCATATCCGTATCCGTATCCTCAGTAATCGCCGTAACCTTAACACCACTACTTACACCACCAATGGCGCGGTGAAGAATCTCTCCAAAGCTCTGGTCATAAGAAACCTTCTCCGCAAGCACTACATTCTTACGCACATAAGGTCCGCCCTCAGCGGTTCTTGTGGTATTGGCATTAGCAATATTCTCTGAAATAACATCTGTTCTAAGTCTCTGTGCAGTCATACCTGATGCACTAATATTCATACCTGAAAAAATAGCCATATTAACATCCCTTTCTAATAATCAATTAAGTTGTTGTCATCGCAGTCTTGATTCTGTCAAAATTCTGCGACATACTCTCGGTTACAGCCTGGTAATACAGCTGGTTGGAAGCTAATTCCACCTGCTCGGTGTCAATATCCACATTATTACCGTCTATACGATATGACAAATTGGAATTGTCCGTATACACTGTAGGCGTCACATGACTATAATCAATATTACGTACCGCCTGTGTAAGTGAATAAGACGAAGAACCGGCCCTGGCTACAGCTGTTGATAACACAGACTCAAAGCTTACATCCTGTCTCTTGTAATTAGGTGTATCAATATTAGCAATATTACTACTGATAACCTCATTACGTGTCCATGAATAGTCAGCTGAAGCTTTTAATAAGTCAACATAAGCAAACACACCTGAGTTAATCATAATAATTCTCCTTTCACAAACGCATCCATGCAAATTTTAGTATTTTATCCCACAATTACTATTATATGTATTTCAAGGAAAAAGTAAAGCAAAAAAAGCATTATATTGTGTTTTTTTGTAGAAGCAACCACAACATTTTGTTTTTTTGACGTTTTTTGTCTTTTTCCAAAAAGCGGAAACCATAGTGCATATTCCCCCACACAGGGTTAATAACACAAAAAATCGCCATATCAAGCTGATACAGCGATTCCGTTCACTCTTATAAATCTCTTTCTTCTTTGATTCTGTCCAATTCATCATAAAGCACATCATTGAGCACCTTGATATACGTGCCCTTCATCCCTGATGATTTAGCTATTATGACTCCTGCGCTCTCAAATTTTCTTAAAGCATTAACAATTACCGAACGGGTTATCCCCATTCTGTCCGCCACCTTGCTAGCCACCAAAAGGCCATCTTTTCTTCCAAGCTCCTCGAAAATATAATCAATAGCCACCAGCTCCGAGCTTGACAAGGTATTAAACGCAGACCTCACAACGGTATACTTACGTTCCTCATCCTGGCTTTCTTCGTTAATAGCCCGGCTCATCTCCAGTCCTACAACCACAGCGCCATATTCTGATAAAATAATATCTTCAATATCGTAGCCTTCCTCTGTGTTGTACATAAACAGAGTGCCCAGGCGCTTTCCTCCAATTTCAATAGGGCTTATTATGCCCTGATACTTCTTAGAGTAGCCCTCTCCAAAGCCCAGTGTAAGTAAATTAACATTTTCCTTAGTAGATAAAACACTTAACAACCTTTCATTAAACAGCGCGTCAACAAATCCGCCAACTCTGTCCTGAATCAGTTCTGTAATCTCTTCAATGCCATCAAGAGTACTTAAGCCAAGCACCTTTCCCTTCTTACTGATAACAAGAACGTTAGAATTAAGTATCTCAGACATTATGTTACAGATGTCGTTAAATACCAGCTTACGGGTTTTATTGTTGTGTAACAGTTTATTGATTTTACGAGTTTTATCAAGTAATTCAATACTGCTCATACAAAAACTTCCCTTTCGTTAAATTTCGCCTTATGTCATAAATAAATTTTATCACATACCGCAAAAAAATACAATATTTTCTGAAAATTTTGAACGTTTTTGCAAAAAAGTCTAATTATTTATTCTCAACATATCCACACGGTAGTTTGACAGTTGAATAATATAAAAATCCTTGCAGGCATTGAAAAGCC
>CAZNUK010000050.1:0-17563 GCA_964576255.1 uncultured Butyrivibrio sp. | reverse complement strand
CCTCTTTTAAGAATCTAAGTGATGCATCGAATGTAGCACCGCCCCAGCACTCAACTGCATGATAACCAACCTTATCCATCTTATCAATGATAGGAAGCATCTGCTCTGTTGTCATTCTGGTAGCAATCAAAGACTGATGTGCATCACGTAATATAGTCTCGGTAATTTTAACCGGTCTAGCTTCGATTTTATCTGCCATTATCATTTCCTCCTTATACTCCGAATATTGCCATAAATGTACCGGCTACAACTGCGGTTCCGATAACACCGGCTACGTTAGGTCCCATTGCATGCATCAAAAGGAAGTTCGTAGGGTCTGCCTCTGCACCAACCTTCTGTGATACTCTGGCCGCCATAGGAACTGCTGAAACTCCGGCAGAACCAATTAACGGATTAACCTTGCCCTTGGTAAAGAAGCACATAAGCTTACCAAATAATACTCCGGCTGCTGTACCAACTGCAAATGCCACAAGACCGAGTACAACGATCTTAAGTGTGCTGGCATTAAGGAATGCCTCTGCACTTGTGGTTGCTCCTACGGATGTACCAAGGAGAATAACTACAATGTACATAAGAGCATTGGAAGCTGTTTCTGTAAGCTGCTTAACAACTCCGCACTCTCTGAAAAGATTTCCCAACATAAGCATACCAACAAGTGGAGCTGTTGTAGGAAGAATTAAAACTACAACTACTGTTACAACGATTGGGAAAAGAATCTTCTCAAGCTTGGATACAGGACGAAGCTGTTCCATCTTAATTTCTCTTTCCTTCTTAGTAGTTAATAGCTTCATAATAGGTGGCTGAATAATCGGTACAAGTGACATATATGAATATGCCGCAACTGCAATAGGTCCCATTAAATCAGTCTGTCCAAGCTTACCAGCAAGGAAGATTGATGTAGGTCCATCCGCACCACCGATAATTGAAATAGCCGCAGCAGCTTCTCCGTTAAATCCAAGAAGAATTGCTAAGAAATATGCTGCAAAAATACCAATCTGTGCTGCTGCACCAAGTAAAAAGCTCTTAGGATTAGCAATGAGCGGTCCAAAGTCTGTCATTGCTCCTACTCCCATGAAAATAAGTGAAGGCATAATACTCCATTCATCTAATACATAGAAGTAATATAAAAGTCCCGCTGCGCTGTTTCCAGCCGCCTCTGCTTCTTCAAAGGACTGCATAATGTCTGGGAAAAGATTAACTAATAACATACCGAATGAAATCGGAACAAGTAAAAGTGGTTCAAATCCTTTTCCAATAGCCAGATACATGAAAACAAATGCAACTAAAATCATTACATAGTTACCCCATGTAAGATTCATAAAAGCAGTCTGATTCAGCAGGTTCTCTAATGTTTCAAGTACCATTTCCATTGTGATACCTCCAATACTAGTTTAATGTTGCTAAGGTCTCGCCTGCTTCTACCGCATTACCTACTGCTGTATCAATACTAGCAACTGTACCATCTGCCGGAGCAACAATGTCGTTCTCCATCTTCATAGCCTCAAGAACAAGAATAACCTGTCCCTTCTTAACTGCATCTCCGGCATTAGCCTTAACTGCTACAACCTTACCAGGCATTGGAGCGTTAACCTTAACTGCTCCTGCTCCTGCGCTCTTAGGTGCAGCAGGTGCTACTGGTGCAGGTGCTGCCTTAGGAGCAGCTACAGGTGCGCTCATAGCAGGTGCACCTGCTGTAACACCTTCTTCAACTGTTACATTGTAAACATTACCATTAACTGTAATAGTGTAATTCTTCATAATAATTATCTCCTAACTTTTCTGATTGATCTAACTACAAAATCGTCTGTAGAACAGCCTGCCTCTGTCGCAATAGCTGCTGCAATTACAGCAACTAACTCAAGGTCATTAAGTTCCTCTTCTTCCTTTGCAGTAATCTGTGAAATAGTGTTATCTATTGCTGTCTCTGAAATATTTTTCTCTTCAGCTTTTTTTGCTTTACGGGCTGCAATGGCCGTCTCTGCTTTATTAATGTATTTAAAAAGACTGATAATTAAAGAAATAAATATCAAAACAACGAAAGTAACTGTGATACAGATGAGGGAATTTAATCCGGCTTCCTTCATCCTGTCTGCCATGCTTGCTAATAAAATCATAGGCTCACCTCACTAAACTGTGCCATGCTTCTTAGCAACAGTATCTACGCTCTTAGAATATAACATCTCGAATGCGCCAATGATGTATTTTCTTGTATCAACAGGCTCAACAATGCTGTCAACATAACCTCTCTGTGCAGCTGACATAACATTATTCTGAAGTGCAGCGTATTCAGCAGTCTTCTCACCAACCAATTCCGGCTGGTCAGCATAGATAATCTTTGCAGCCATACCTGCATCCATAGTTCCAATTACTGCATCCGGCCAAGCATATGTAACATCTGCACCAATTGCCTTGGAATTCATAGTAACATATGCACTACCATAAGCCTCTCCTGTAATAAGGTTAACCTTAGGTACTGTAGCCTCTGCAAAAGCATATGTAAGACGAGCTGCTGCTTTGGCAATTCTCTTCTCATTCTCAACTGTAGCAAGATATCCCTTAACATTGGTAAGAGAAAGTACAGGAATTGAGAAAGCATCACATAACTTAACAAACTCAGCAGCCTTATCACAACCATCAGCTGTAAGAACATTACCTGCATCAGAAGCTGCCTTATTAGCAACCACACCAACTGTAGCACCATTAAGCTTAATAAAACCGGTTACCATTGAAGGTGCGTAATTTTTCTTAACTTCAATAAAAAGATTTCCGTCAGAAATGCTTGAGATAATATAATCAGGGTCAGCGGCTACAAGTCCGTCACAACCTCTGTTAAGGTCATCCTGACAATCATCAATTGCTTCGTCCTCATTATTAGCAGGAAGAACTGCAATAAGATTACGAATCTCAGTAAGAATGGTAGCTTCATCTCCAACAAAATCAACAAGTCCAGCCTCAGCTGACTGGAATGCTGCACCGGCAGTATCGTTCTTAGCCTCATAATTACCATCAAGAGCATTAGGGCTGTTAACAAAAAGCTTACCGTTCTTCTCTTCCATAAAAGTAAAATCTGTTAAACCTGGCATTAAAGCAAGTCCGCCACCACATGCTCCAAAAACTGCTGTAAGCTGTGGAATAACTCCTGAAGCCATTACCTGTTTATGGTAAATATCACCAACCGCATTAAGTGCGTCAGTTGCCTCCTGAAGTCTAAGACCTGCGCAATCAAGAAGACCTACTACAGGTGCTCCCATCTTCATTGCCATGTCATAAATATTAACTATTTTCTTAGCATGCATTTCGCCAACAGAACCGCTTAAAACAGTTACATCCTGGCTATATACATACACAAGACTTCCATCGATGGTACCGTATCCAGTGATAACACCATCCGCTGGAGTGTCTACTGTTGTCATGTTAAAATCAGTGCTTCTAGCCTTAATAAGCCCGCCAATTTCAACAAAACTCTTATCATCAAGAAGAGCTTCAATTCTCTTTCTTGCTGACGTCTGTGTCGTATTGCTCATTTTTCAGACCTCCGTATTTTACCCAAAGTAGTATAGAAAAATGGGTTATTATAGATATAAACGCAATTTCTACCAAAGTATATTGTAACTATATATTCGTAAATAATCAAGTGTTATTTCTAATTCTTTACCTTTTCTTTGCTAAAATAAAATTTCCTTAAAAATATTAAGAAAATGCCACGAAAAATCTTTTTTATCCACTTCATCAACCGTCAGAATTGAAAATGCCCTGAAAAGTTCTCCGTCTATGTATATACACACCATTCCCACCTCTTCATTTTTTGCAACAGGTGCAGTCAATTCCTCTTTAATATTATATATAACATCAATTTTTTCATCCTCCGCCAGTATTAAATCAAGTGAAAATGGAATATATGTATCAACATAATCAGCAACACCGTTATTCACAGGGATTTTTTTATAGCTTTCTTCAGGAACAAAAATTTTCTGATAGAAAAAATTATTAATCCCGTAATTCATCAGTGTCTTGGTATCAAGCCATTTGTAATTCTTGTTTGGTGGCCAGCCACAGCCCAAAACCACACTGATTAGAATTTTTCCATCTCTTTTTACTGCTCCTACATAGCAATACCCTGCATCTGCTGTAAATCCGGTTTTCATTCCCACCGCCCCTGATATCATATCCAGAAATCTGTTTGTTGTTCCCACACTCACATTTCTTTTACCATTGATTTCAGTAAAAGAATAGCTTCTTGTAGTGCATATTTCTTCCACCTCCGGAATTTTAATAGCATAAGCGGCAATTTGTGCCAGTTCTGCTGCTGTCGTGCTGTGAACCCCATTTTCATCCTGTGCATCCAGTCCGTTGGGAGTAATAAAATATGTATTAATACATCCCAGTTCTTTTGCTTTTTCATTCATTAACCCTGCAAAGACTTTAACTGCTTCCTTACTTTCTTCGGTTTCCCTGTTTGTAACAATCTCTACATCCTGTTTATCACTCAGATAAATATCTGCAACATATTCTGCTATAGCAACTGCCACGTCATTATAAGATTGCATCATCATTACATGCAGTAAGTCCTTAAGATAGTACTGCTCACCACAGACTGCATCCATCTGAACATCCGGCTGGGATGAGGCGTACTTAGAAAAAGTAACAACATCCTCCAAATTCCCATATTCCAAAGCAATAATCAATGTCATTATTTTCGTTGTACTTGCCATAGGCATAACCTGATTTTCGTTTTTCCCATAAAGCACCCGTCCACCGGCGGCATCATATAAAACGGCACTAAGAGCATTAAGCGAAAGCTCTTCTCCCGCATAAATTTTAATATCTGAAATAATTACAGAAAAAATTATAATAGATAAAATGATATATTTTTTAAGTCTGGATAACATAAAAATCCCCGGGTTATGAAGTCATATAAAATATATGCACAACTCCCGGGAATATGTTTAATTATTATGATATCAATTGTTTGAGTTTTTCAATTTCTTCTCGTAACTCTGCAATTGTATGTTCACTTTCTGCAAGCTTCTGCTCATTTTCTACAAGTTTCTGTTCTTTTGCCGCAAGCTTCTGTTCATTTTCTACAAGTTTCTGTTCTTTTGCCGCAAGCTTCTGTTCATTTTCTACAAGTTTCTGTTCTTTTGCCGCAAGCTTCTGTTCGCTTTCTAGAATTTTTCTTTCTAAATTCGCTATATCTTTTTCTGCCTGTTCCGCCGTATACTCCAAAATCATACCTACAACCTCGTTTCTTCTTTCTATAAAAAATTCAGTCATAACTTTGTTCGAAATACAGTAATCAATAGCCATATTAGCCGCTTCAGTTTTGGTTATGCCTTCATTCTTATTATATTCTCGAAACTTTTCATTGTAAAGACTATAACCACGTAAAACCTCACATTTTTCAAGTAATTCATTATTGTGAGAATAATTTATATTTAACATTGTGACTGTTAATTCTAAATCTCCTATTATATTCTTATTCTCGAATGAATCTGATAATTTTAATATTTGTTTATCGGGATATTCTTCATCCCCATTATAAAAAACAACACATTTAGGAGTAGGTATTTTTACAAGTTTTGTTCCATATAAATTTGCTTCTGCTATTTTTATTAATTTCTCAAAAGAATTGGATAAATAAAATAAACTTCTTAATGGCATGTTAGGATTATATGTAGACTGATGTTCATATAAATTAAATGTATTATTCAACATAAGAGATACATCGTTTTTAATATTAATAAAAACGACATTTTCTAATGTAGTTATTTTCACCTCCTTCGGATTATCATAATTTGAATCATTCAATGCATTATATACCTGTAATGCATATTCTTTTTGCGAGAGCATATAGCTAAATAGCGAGCTTTTATACTCTCGATTCACTTCGTTTGCCATAGGCAAAACACCTCCTAAGATTTAATTCTCAATAGCTGATAGATTCTGGTGAATAACCTAAAAATTCTAAATGATTAAAAAGATGATATAGAATCTAATGTATTGATTTCATTAGAATAATACATTAGATATTGAAATTCAATAAAATGTTTATAAATTATTTATTAATTATTTATAAACTCCAAACAATAACCGTTGGGCTCCAACGTAGAATATAAAATTGTTTTGAATGCACATTTACTCCCGGTGGCACTGGGCGATATTTATGAGCCCTAGTACCGTTCCGAGGAGCAACTTAGTGCAAACGGTTGCATTCACACAATTGTTATATTATTTCCACCAACTCTTCCACACTTTTTCTCTCAAAGTGCATTGGAATTGGCTTAGCTTCGTCTTTGGCATATCCAACAGGGAACATGGCAATTAATTCATATCCCTTCATCTGTGGAAATGCATCTGCAAGCTTCTCATTCTTAAAATGACCAACCCATGTAGTGGCAAGACCTAAAGCTTCCACTGCAAGCATCATATGTGTACCTACAATAGCTGCGTCAACATCAGCAAAGCTTTTCTGGTCGTATTTACGAACCCAGCCGGTTTCCGTATTGGCACCAACCACAAAGAAAAGGGATGCACCGTTGGTGCAAGGTGTTGTTTCTTTGATTTTCTCAATATCCTCTGCCTTATCAATAACCCAAATCTTGAATGGCTGAATATTATGTGCCGTCGGAGCAAGGATTGCCGCCTCAAGAATTTTGTCAATCTTCTCTGGTTCTACAGGCTTGTCAGAAATATCCCTGCATGAATATCTTCTTTGTACAAGTTCAAAAAAATCCATATTGTAACCTCCCAAAAAATAATACACAAATTATACCACTTCACCACTAAAATTGCACTATTTACTTGTACATACTGCAAATAAATGATATTATTGGTGTGATTTATTTTTACAGATAGGAAGGTAAAACAAATGACAACAGCAAATATTTGCATTTTAATTTCGATTGTCCTCTACTTAATATTTGTAGTATTAATCGGAGTTAAGTATTCAAAAGAAACTTCATCCGTTGATGAATACTATTTAGGAGGACGTAAGCTTGGTCCCCTCGTAACAGCCATGAGTGCTGAAGCCTCTGATATGAGCAGCTGGCTTCTAATGGGACTTCCGGGTGTCGCTTATGCCACCGGTATCGCAGATGCTTTTTGGACCGCAGTTGGTCTTGCAATCGGTACATATCTTAACTGGTTAATTGTTGCAAAAAGACTACGCCGATACACCAAAATTACCAACTCATTTACAATCCCGGATTTCTTTTCCAACAGATATCACGATAATAAGAACATTTTAAATGCAATCTCCGCTCTGGTTATCATTGTATTTTTCGTTCCATATACCGCATCCGGCTTTTCAGCTTGTGGTAAATTATTTGAAACTGTATTTGGTATGGATTACCTTGTTGCAATGATTATTGGCGCCGTTGTAATCGTTGTATACACCACCCTCGGTGGATTTATGGCAGCAAGCACATCTGATTTTATTCAGAGTATCATTATGACTCTTGCACTTATTGCCGTAGTTGCTTTCGGTGTTGTATCCGCTGGCGGTTTTGATGCCGTTTTGGAAAACACCAAGGATATGCCTGGTTTTATGGACCTGTTCCATACATACAACGGAACCGATACACCTGGAGAATATGGTCCTCTTAAAATTGCATCAATGCTTGCATGGGGACTTGGATATTTTGGAATGCCACATATTCTGTTACGTTTTATGGCAATTAACGATGAGAAGAAATTAAAGCTTTCAAGAAGAATTGCATCGGTGTGGGTTGTTATCTCCCTTACAATTGCTGTTTTTATCGGTATTATGGGTGTTTCTCTCAGCAAGGGTGGTATTATTGAAACAATGAATGGTGCCAGCGATGCTGAAAGAATCATTGTAAATATTTCAAAGGCAATAAGTGAGCATGGAATTTTCCCTGCATTAATGGCAGGTCTTATCCTTGCAGGTATTTTGGCTTCCACAATGTCAACTGCCGATTCACAGCTTTTGGCGGCTTCCTCAAGCGCTTCGGAAAATATTTTCCAAAGATTCTTCAAGGTTAAACTCAGCCCTAAAGCAGCTACCGTTGTTGCCAGAATAACCGTTGTAGTTATTTCCGTTATCGGTGTAATTATTGCTTCTAACCCAAACAGCTCCGTGTTTGACATTGTATCATTTGCATGGGCAGGTTTTGGTGCTGCTTTCGGTCCGGTTATGCTCTTTTCTCTTTTCTGGAAGAGAACAACCTTCTGGGGCGCACTTGCGGGAATGGTTTCCGGCGGTGCAATGGTATTCATCTGGAAATACCTTATAGCTCCTATGGGTGGAATGCTTGAAATATATGAATTACTTCCTGCATTTGTAGTATCCTGTATATTTATTGTGGTTGTAAGTTTACTGACTAAGAAACCGTCAGAAGAAATTGAAAAAGAATTTACTCTCGCAAAAAGTAATGAAGAAGTAGGTTAAAATATTTAACGCAAGAAAAACCACAGAAGAGATTTTTGCCAAGTCCTCTTCTGTGGTTTTTTTATTTTTAGATTATTTAATTTCCTGCACTCTCGTACACTCTAGTTCCCTTATTAAACACAGCATATGCTATCACACTGAACACAATGCCAATTCCTATTTCAATAAAAATTACCCATATATTGTTGCTCATTCCCATAAAGCCCGATACTCCCAGAAAATAGCTTGCCGGAAGGTATGCCACAAAGGCAAAAGGAATAATCCATGTAATAATAAACTGAATAAATTTGGCATATATCTCTGTAGGATATTTTGCAAAATCCGCCATATTATAAGCAGCCTGAAGAAATGGACCGCTTATCTTAACCCAAAATGCAAGCGATGCAAAAAACAGCTTAATTGCAGAATATATTAATGCTCCCGCAAACACTGATACAAAAAACATTATAACATGTAAAGCATCCACAACCACAACACCGTTAACAACGGAGTATATCACGAGAATTGTTCCCACCAAAAGCTCTCCCACTGCATCAGGCTGCAGCTTCTCACTGATTACCTGAAACAGAAGATTCATTGGTCTAAGCATGTATCTGTCAAACTCGCCGTTTATAATCATTCTCCATGCAATCATCCAGATATTGTCTGTAAATAAATGGTCAATACCTCTTGGAATCTGTGCAAAGCCATATATAAATATCAGCTGTTTAAGAGTCCAGCCCTCCAGATTAGGAATCTGCTCAAAAATCAGCAAAAGGAACAAAATTCCACTAAGCTGAGTAAAAAAGAAACCGAACAATCCCATTAAAAAGTCCACCTTGGACTGCATAATTGTTTTAAAAAACTGTACAACCTGTACCTTGTACAGTCTCATATATCTTTTAATCTTAGCCATAACTTAACCTCCAAGAGAAATAAGTCTTTTGGTTACTCGTTTCCAAATAAGGCTTCCAATAAGGTATAAAAGCACCACCCACACAAGCTGGATTAACAGAACCTTAATAAGCTCCGTTCCCTGATATTTACCCAGATAAATCATTACCGGAGTATATGTCATCGATGAAAACGGCAGATATGAAAACACCTTCTGCACAACATCCGGGAAAAAGCTTAATGGAATTAATTGTCCTGTTAAAAATAACAACACAGATTCCTTAATCATCTCAAGTCCAAATATGTAGGTAGTAAAAAATCCAATCATACCAAAGCAAAAGTCAAAAAGCACATATATAAGGAAACTCATAAAGCTGCTTAATATGTACAGAAGAATACAATCAATACTTGTTACTCCCATATTCAGAACCGTTGCTTTGTAAATTTCGAGACCAACCCAGATTATTATTCCGGGAACAAAAAATCTGTATACCATATTACCAAAAGCCTTTGAAATCAGACTCATTCTATAATCAATAGGTTTTATCAGGTTCATAACCACCTGACCTTTTACTATATCCATTCCTACTTCCTTGGATATGGAAATATTGACGATTGAGGATGTGACATAGACCATAAAAATATATACAATCATTTCATTCTGTGTCAAACCTCCAAGACTGCCTCCTCCGCTACTTCCGTAAATCGCCATCCATAAAAAATACGATATAAATGAGCTGAACAGGCTGATAACCACAAAGAGATAGAAAGCACCTTTGTAAGCTAACTGTCTTTTTAATTCATTGGCAGCAAAAGGCAGGTAAATTTTAATTTTATTCACAATCGCTGCCTTCCTTTCTTTCAGAGGACTTGCTTGTATATATTGCCTTTACAATCTTAGCAAGGTCTGTTTCCTGAATCTGGATATCCTTAACCTTTGTGCGCTCCATAATAGAATTAAGCACCTGTGGAATCTGTAGCTTGTGCTTTTCAAAAACAACACTGACACTGTTATTTCCCCCAAATTCCATATAGCACTCTTCCTCCGACACCCCAAGCTCTGCCGCAATATTGTAATCTACAAGCTTATCCGGATGCTTTACCTCCATTGTAACCTTACGCATATTACCGTAGGTGTCCTTAAGCGCTTCAAGAGTACCATCATATATCTTGGTACCCTCATCAATAATAATAATTCTATTACATAACTCCTCAATATCACCAATATCATGAGTTGTGAGGATTACAGTTGTATTATATTTTTCATTAATTTCTTTGATGGCAGCCCTGATATTGTCCTTAACCACCAAATCAAGACCGATTGTAGGCTCGTCCAGATATAGCACCTTAGGATTATGTAAAAGTGCCGCACCCAAATCCGCTCTCATTCTCTGTCCCAAGGACAGAGTTCTAACCGGCATATCAAAGAAAGCATTAAGTTCAAGAACTCTGTTAAGAAATTCCATTCTCTCCTTATAATCCTCATCAGAAACATTATAAATCTCCTTAAGAATTGTAAAGGACTCGCTTAATGGTAAATCCCACCATAACTGGGTTCTCTGCCCAAATACAACACCGATATTCTGGGCATTTTCTTTTCTTTTTTTGTTAGGGTCAATGCCGTTAACAAGGCATTTGCCGTACGTAGGGGATAAAATTCCCGTCATCATCTTAATGGTAGTGGATTTACCTGCACCGTTACTTCCGATATAGCCTACAATTTCACCATCCTGAATTGTAAAAGAAATATCCTTAACCGCGCTTTTTACCACCTTTTCCCTGGAAAAAAGTCCCTTGATGGCACCTTTAAGTCCAGGGTATTTCTTAGGCGATACAAAATCCTTACCAATGTTAGTTACTTCAATCATGTTCTGCGCCTTTCTGTATACATGTCCAAAGGGTTTCGCCCACTGCTTCATTAATAATTAAATCCGCATAAGAATCCTTTGGTGTAGAGGTTTTGTTAATAAGCACAAGCTTATTACCTCTGTAATAATCAATTAGCCCCGCCGCGGGATATACTGTAAGGGAAGTTCCCGCAACGATGAGAACATCCGCATTACTGATATAATTAATGGCTTTAGTTAACGTCTGCTGATTAAGCCCCTCTTCATAAAGCACCACATCAGGTTTAATCACACCGCTACAATGGCATTTTGGAATTCCGTCACAATTACACACCGCATCCACATTGTAGAATTCGCCGCAGTCCATACAATAGTTTCTAAGCACACTTCCGTGAAGCTCCAAAACCTCCCTGCTACCAGCCTCCTGATGCAATCCGTCTATATTTTGGGTTATTACAGCCTTACATTTGCCTGCCTTTTCAAGCTCACTAAGAGCAAGATGCGCTTTATTAGGACGGGCATCCTTATAAATCATCTTATCCCTGTAAAAGCGATAAAACTCTTCCGTCTTACGTATAAAAAAGGTATGGCTCAAAATAGTTTCGGGAGGATAATTATACTTCTGATTATACAATCCGTCAACACTTCTAAAGTCAGGAATATTACTTTCAGTACTTACTCCCGCCCCTCCGAAAAACACAATATTATCACTTTCCTCTATCCATTTTTTTAATTGCAACACCTTATCAGATATACTCAATTTCAACACCTCCGAATTTTAATATAATTATATATCAATTAAGTTTTAATTGTAAATATCTCCCAAGTATCAGGTAAAAAAATCAGGGTAAAAGGTAAAAAAAGTCGAAAAAGAGGTAGCATTACAGCTGAAATAGTGCTAAAATGACCCTTGTATATTACGTTGAAGAAGAGGTTTTAATATGAGTATTGAATTTTTAAAAAACTTACCTTCTCCTGACGAAATCAAAGATGAATTTCCTCTTGGAGAAGAGCTTACTGCTAAAAAGCAGGCTTTTGATGCAGAAATCAGAGATGTTTTTACCGGTAAATCCGATAAATTTGTTGCTGTAATCGGACCTTGCTCCGCTGATAATGAGGATGCAGTTCTTGATTATGTAACAAGACTTGCCAAGGTACAGGATAAAATCCGTGACAAGGTAATTATTATTCCTCGTGTGTACACCAACAAGCCTCGTACCACAGGTGATGGATACAAGGGAATGCTTCATCAGCCTGACCCTGAGAAGAAGCCGGATTTAGTTGCCGGAATTAAAGCTATCCGTAAGCTTCATTTGGATGTTATTAAGAGCACAGGATTTTTCCCTGCTGACGAGATGCTTTACCCTGAAAACTGGATGTACTGCGATGACACGCTCTCCTACGTTGCCATTGGTGCACGTTCTGTTGAGGATCAGCAGCACAGACTTACAGCCAGCGGAATGGACGTTCCTGTTGGAATGAAGAACCCTACAGCCGGCGGATATGATGTAATGCTTAACTCAGTTCATGCTGCATCACATCCACATACTTTTATCTATCGTGGACATGAGGTTCACACCACAGGTAATCCTCTGACCCACTCCGTTTTACGTGGAGCTGTTAACAAAAAGGGGCAGTGTGTTCCTAACTACCATTACGAGGATTTACTTCTTGTTAATAAGATGTATGCTGAGCATGGTCTCCCATACCCTGCTGTTATCGTGGACAGTAACCACAGCAACTCTAACAAGCAGTACATGGAGCAGCTTAGAATTGTGGATGATGTTCTTCACAGCCGCAAGATGAACGCTGACATCAAGAAGCTCGTTAAGGGAGTTATGGTTGAAAGCTACATTGAGCCGGGAGCTCAGAAAATTGGCGAACACATCTACGGTAAGTCAATTACTGACCCATGTCTTGGATGGGATGATACAGAGAAATTACTTTTAACAATCGCTGAGAATTGCTAATAAAAAAACATTTATATTAATGCACACGCTTTCGCTAATTGTCCCACCGAACGGTACTAAGCGTTGCTTTGCACCGCAAAGTACCGCGGGGGACAAATGTGCATTAATTATAAATGTTTTTTTATTATAGGACTTCATTTGTATGTATATACAACACCTCTTTAACAATCCTGATATAGCTATCTGCATTATGCAAAATTTGGGTCTCTGTATTATCACTAAGCACAACTGTCGCCTGTTCACTTTCTGACAAAACAACCGTTGATTCGTTGTCATCTTCTAAAATCATAGTCGAATCATCTTCTTCAACATTCTGTTCTGATTGTGATAATTTATTGGTCTGTTTTAAATCCTGCCCTGTAAAAGAGTATACTGAATTTTTCTCATTAGATGCAGCAACATTCTGCATCTGCATAATAGATTTCTTTTCTGCATGTCCTGAAAGAATATCTATTGACTTTTTTACATTCAATGCAAAAAACAAAATAACGGCTACAACGAATAATAATCCAGCAAGAACAAAGGCAACTATTGAAATTATCTGATATATATTGCTCAATTATCATTACCTCTCTTCCGTATTTTCATATGTAATAGTCAAATTACTAATATACTCTTCTCTTTTTGAAAGAATACTATTTTGTTTATTAATAGATTTTTCCTGAGTAACCGCCAAATCAGTGGTTTTATCAAAAATATTCTCCATTAAATCTTTTACTGTATCCTGACCAATACCGGTTACTGCCAACCCTTTTCGCTGTTCATTTAACAAATCACATACGGCTTCGTAAACAGTCAGCTTGATATATGGCAAATCATCATAATCATATTCATCAAGATTGGTTATACATTTATCCAACGAATCTAAAAGTGCTAAGTAAATATCATAAGTTGGTTCCTTTGTATTTGTGGCATTGGAAACATAATTTTTATAAAAGTCACACACAATAAAATAGCTTTCACAAATATTATAATTAACATACGACTCATCACTGTAATTAACTACATTTTCAAAAAAAGAATATGCCTTAAGAGCCTTATCCTTCAATGTAACATTTGTATCATTCTCATTATACAGATAAAAATATGTAATTCCTGCATTATAATTTAATTCCGCAAAACCTTCATCTGCTGTATTAACTTCCACTAATTTCTTTCCAGAAAAAGAAGCATTGTAATAATTCATAAATTGCTGACTCTCTTCATTGCCAAACTTATTATTATCTGAGTATGCTTCAAGCAATTTAATGTATGCATCATATCGCTCAGGATACAACTCAATTGCTTCAATATAGCTATCAACCTTCTGTTCATAGCCTGTGGAGTCACTAATATTAATTTTGGTATCGTAATTTTCATCTTTTTGCAAAGTATATATATGGTCAAAAAGAAAACCTGCAATAAGCATTATAATTGACAACCCAAGAACTACTGCAAAAGCAACAACTTTTTTCTTCTGCTTATTTTTATAAATATCATCAATTTCGCTATAATGCTCCAGAGCATACATAAGCTCATCACAATTCTGATATCTGTCCATTGGATTGAGCTGGGTACATTTCTGAATAATGTATTCCAGACCTGATGATAATGTAGGATTCCATTGACGAATCGGATATAACTCATAAGGTGGTTCACATGGGTTCTGTCCTGTAATTAAATGATACAGCGTAACTCCAAGACAATAAATATCCGTTCTGGCATCGGTCTGACCCTTTCCGCCAAACTGCTCCGGTGCCGCATAGCCCTTGGTTCCAAGACTTACTGTATCCTCCAGATTATGCTCCTTATACTCTCTTGCAATACCAAAATCAATAACCTTAAGGGTTCCTTCCGGTTTAAGCATAACATTGGCTGGCTTCATATCCCTGTATATAATTGGTGGATTTTGAGAATGAAGATATCTCAAAACATTACATAACTGTTTTGCCCACTCTATAACCAACTCCTGTGGCTGTGCTCCACCATTTTTAAGGATTTTATCAAGGGATTCCCCTTCTATATAATCCATAATGACATAGATAGTTCGTCCATTGTCAATGATGTCTACAATTCTTGGTAGTGAAGGATGGTCCAGCTTTTTCATCATGTTGGCTTCAATTAACAGGCTTTGTACAACAACTTCATTATTCTTATCGTTGGCTATTTTAGTAATTTCTTTAACAGCCCATTGCTTATTAAGTCTTCTATCCATTGCAAGATATACAACGGACATACCACCTCGTCCGACTTCCTTAAGTATTTCATACTTGTTATCAATTATCGTTCCTACTCGTGCCATTTACTCACCTAACTTTATGTATACCGCAGTAATATTATCAGTCTCCTGACGTTCCTTATTTACCTTAATCAACGTCTCAAGCTTGGAAGTTGCCACAATATCATTAAGTACTTTCTCAGGACTGATTTCATTATATATTTCTTCCGGTGTTATCATATGTCTGAATCCATCAGAGCATAAAAGCATAGCTTCACCCATTTTGAGCTCACCTGTATATGTATTAATTTCCAAATCCGCTGTAGCTCCTACACATTGTAAAAGAACATTACGCCTAGGGTCAACACTTGCTTCTTCGGGTGTTAACCTGCCAAGCTTTACTTCTCTTGCAACAAGTGACTGGTCCTCCGTAATCTGCTCCAACTTATCCGATAATCTATATACTCGTGAATCACCAACATTAACAATGGCATAAGCATTATTAATTAAAAGCACCGCTGAAATCGTAGTACCTAAATTAACTCCGTTATCTTTACCATAGTTGTACAATTTCTCATTTTGATAATATAGAATCTCTTTCCACTCTTCTATGATTTTATCAAAGCCCGATTGACTCTGTAATGCATCTGCCAATTTCTCATCGAACCAATTTGAAAATGCCCTGACAACCTCTGCACTTGCAAGCTCGCCCTTGGACAAACCACCCATACCATCGCAAAGAACTATTAATGCTAATTCTTCATTCTCAGTTCTTCCGATTCTAAGTAGGGCACTATCCTGATTAGTGCTCTTTTTAATTCCAACATCTGTAGCTATACCTGATATATATTTCACAGTACAACCTCCGTTATATCTCAAAATTCAGTTCTTCATCTGCCAAACGTAACAATTGCCCCGGCTTTATCTGTGTTGCCTCGCCCGCTTTTATTCTTACATCATCAATATATGTTCCATTGGTAGACGAATCATCTAAAGCATAATAATTATCATTATCAATTATTATTTTCAAATGCTTTCTGCTTATTGCACCATTGTCAGAAATACTGTAATCATTATCCGTACGACTTTTACCAATACGGAATTCGTCTTTGTTAATATCAATTCGTTCCCCTGTTTTTACACGAATAAGATATGGATAATTCTTTTTATTAAGTACATTAGCAGATAGAATCGTTGTTCCGCACTCCTCTGCCCCTAACACTGTAGTACCTGTCAAGCCACTTCTATTAATTTCATTCTCCCTAATGTGTTCAACCGGTATACTTCGTCTCACACCATTAGCTAATTTACCGGAGCCCAGTTTGCCAGAAAGAAGCCCCGATGATTTACGTTCAACATTAACAGAAGCTTCCTTATCCTGATACTTTTTAATAAAAGTCTCAAATTCATATACAGAAAAATTAATATGAGAATTAAAATAGTTAATATATTCTCTGACATATGTACAATCTTCCGTTTGATTAAAAACTGTATCAAATGCTAAAGATTGATAAAAAGTCTTAACATTATTACTGTGTTCATAGTTAATTATTGGAACATATAATAAAAACACCTTTTTTATATTGGGTTCAATAAAAACAAATTTTTTATCATAAATAAAATAACTTGGATTTAACATAATGCTTTGAGTCGCTGCAATAATATCAAAAATCTGGGTAATGATACTTACAAATGTTTTTCTAGAAACTACAACTTTAAAGAAATCATCCAAAGGAATGTAATTAGATACATTGTATTGTATAATCTTACCTTTAATTATATTAGGAGGAATCACACCCGGTATCTTACACTGAGATATAGCTTCAACCTCTCTCATATTAATCATCTGGGATGACTTTATCTTGATATTTGCATATTTTGCCTTTTTTTTGTTAACCAAATTAATCTTATTCATATAATACTACCTATCTCTTTTCTCCGCAAAATGGACAGTTTGGTGTGGATGCGGCAAACTGATTGCCGCATTTTCTACAAAAAACAACTCCTACTTCATTAGTTGCAGCACTCTGACAATTAAAACCACTTTTTTGCAAAGATAAATATTTGATAAATGAAAGCAATCCAAAAACTAGTCCTGCAATTGCAATAACACCAACAATACCTATAATTACATACAATAAAATATCATTGGCTCCACTACCCACATTGCCTGTTGTATCTACATAATCATAATCAAAATATAATCCGTCCATTAATTATTTCCTCTTTTCTTAAGAATTATTACAGTAACCAATATTCCGGCAAG
>CAZNUK010000049.1:8514-17705 GCA_964576255.1 uncultured Butyrivibrio sp. | reverse complement strand
AAAGGTTTCTCACAGCCAAGAAAGCAGCTCTGGGAAACCGCGTGCGGTTTCCCAGCCCGCAAAACGTGCCGTGAGAAACCAAGGAAGCTAAAAAAGGTTTCTCACAGCCAAGAAAGTAGCTCTGGGAAACCACATATGTTACACCAGCCTGTCATATATAGCATATGCCAGCTTTTGATGGTTTTCTTCATCCATATGTATATTGTCTGTTAGCGAAGCTTCAGCGTATTCGGCTGCGTTCATAAATGCAACATTGGTTGCGGCACATACAGGCTCAATTGCAGAAGCCATAAGTGCGGATTGTTCCACACTTTTTTCATTATATTCGCCAAATACATCACCATTGGTTATAAGCTCCTTGCGAATTAATATTGGTGAAATAATCAATAATTCCGGCACATCAAATCTTTGCCACAAATCGGCATCTTTGATAATCTTAATAAATTCCTCGATTCCTTTTGCGACATAATCTGCGCTACAGTTAAAAAAGCTTTTTAATTCATTAGTTCCAAGCATAACAATTACATAGTCTACTGGTTTGTGAGACATTAGTAATACTTTTAAACTTAAGATGCCCTGACGCTCCTTTACATAAGGATCTTCTGAGAGCAGGGTTCTGCCATTTAGGCCTTCTTCGATTATTTCATGTTCGGGCATTAATCTAGCAAGAACTTTAGTCCATCTATTAGGAAAACGCATGCCATTTTCGGGATTGTATCCCCAGGTGTTACTGTCACCGATACATAAAATTCGCATAATGAAGCCTCCATATTATTTCTAAGTGTAATTATAAAATTATGGTGGTGGTTCTGCAACCTTTTTCGCATTTGTCCCCTCTATTAAGTATAAGCATTAAGGAGGTGAGGCTTATGGTGAGACTTTTGTGCAGTGTTATTTCTGAACCTGTCTACGGCAATAGCATATGCACATTTAAAGTGGATGTAGCAGGCAGGACATTCACAGTGGTGTCACAAAATCGTCAAGCGATTAAAGACAATATTTTTGTCACCTGTAGGCAAAAAATTGAGATTGAAGGAAAAATAATTGACGATAGGATTTACACAAGATATAGCAGAATCAAGCTTAGGTAGCTGGAATTTGATGGAAAACTAATCTTGCGATATGTAGGAGTGTATGCTAAAATAACTATGAGAATTCGAGAATACATGGTGTACCACTCGACGTAGCTGCAACTACGCCGAGCAAAGGATGGTAATAGGCTACCACACAATACAGACCTAGGCTGCGATACACATTATTTATTTTACAGTAAATGCAATCCATTTACAAGAAAATAATAATTTATCGCGGGTTAGTTTATGACCTTCAAATATACTTTGGGGTGTAAGTGTGGACGCATGCTTACACCTCATTCTTGTTTTCTCACGGAATATACCCACCGAGGCAGGCGACTGTCTCCTTGGGTTATTCATGTGAGAAATTTCATTACGGGGCTAGGGTAACTTAGTCTTTTTTTCTTAGTGCAAAGCTGCACATAAAAAATTTCCACATTTAATAATATTTTTTTGAAAAAGGTGCAACCTTTTTGAAACTTGTGCTCTCTATAGAGTAGAAGATGTAAAAATACATATTTGAAGGAGAAAAGATTATGAAAAGTAAAGTGATTTTAAAATGGACAAAGTGGTTTTATAGGGCGTTAGTGGTGCTCTTGATGGTTTTAATGAGTATTGGACCATGGTGTTATTACAAATTTATAGAACAGGGGGGAATTGTTGAAGTAATCAGGGATTATAATAATACCGGAGATTTTAGTGAATTACAACTTAAGCTTTGCCTTTTGGCGTATGTAATAGGCTTGATTTTATTGATTTTATCATTTATCAAATCTAAGAGGTTTAAATTTTCCACAGTGACTCTTGCAGTAAGCATTTTTTTGGTGATAGGATATGTTGGAATATTAGTAGGACTTCCTATATGGAGAGAAGTATATGAAATGTCTAATCTCTGGGGATGGATGACAGCAGTAACAGTGGCGATTTTGGTTACTACGATTGTTGGAATGATTTGTGAGAAGAAAGCGATTCCAAAGAATGACCCGACTAATAATGAAGTAGTAAATAGTAAAAGTAAAGTTTGGATAATTTATGCAGTGGCTTTTTTAGTAATGGTTTCTATAAGTATTATTGTTGTAAATGACAAACGCTGGAAGCTTGATGGAGATACAATGTATATTGAAAAAGAAATTAGAATATGGACGGATGATGAACCATTGTGGGGAGATGAAGAGTTTGAAGAGTTACGCGTTAAAAGAGGTGTAAAAGAAATTCACTATATGGGATTAGAATATAATGATGATTTAGAAGAAGTTGATTTACCTAAAAGATTGGAAGTTATTGGGGATAATGCATTTTATGGTTGTAAAAAGTTGTCAGAAATAGAGATACCGGATAGCGTTGAACATATTGGATACAATGCATTTGAAAAATGTACAAGCCTTAAAAGAATAGAAATTCCGGAAGGAATGAAATATGTTTTTGCAAGTGCTTTTTCTGAATGTATTAATTTAAAATATGTTGAATTACCAAGTACATTAAAGGAAGTTGATTATAAGGCATTTTATAATTGTGAGAGTTTGTCTGATATTGAACTTCCATATTCATTAGAAACAATAGACAGTTATGCTTTTGCCGGATGTTATAGTTTATGGAGTATATATATTCCGGAAAGTGTCACAAGTATTGGAGATGAGGCTTTCCATGAGAATACAACATTAATAGTTGAATTCGGCTCTTACGCAGAGCAGTGGGCAATCGAAAACGGATACAATTATGAATTGTATTAAAAAACATTAAAATTAGGTGATGAATCATGGAAGAAAACAAGAAGAACAATAAGAAAAAAATAATAATTATCGCTTCCGTTGTTGCAGGCATCATCCTTATAGGAATAACAGTATTTGGAGTTATTAAGCTTATTGAGGGTGGCAAAAAAATTGCCAAGGAAGTTGACAAGTTTGCCCAAAATGTTGAGGACAATACTCCAGCCATTGATTTGGGGGATAAAATAGGTGAGATTGTCAGCAATGTTTCAGATGACGAAGAGGACACAGAAGAAGTAACAGAAGAAGTAACAGAGGAAACAACAGAGGAAGCAACAGAGAACGTTACAGAAGAAGTTACAGAGACGTTAACAGAGGCGCCAACCGAGGAACAGATGAATTATGACAACGTGGACTGGTTTGCTATTTTGGATCATGTAATGTATGCGAATAATTCAGATGAACTGGATTGGGATACAATATTTAATTTATACATTGCTGACCCTAGTGAAGAGGAACAAGAAATTCTTTTGAACGAAATCAAAAAAGCAGATAACTATAATACCATAGATTGGAATGCCAAGTATGATTGGGGCGATATTTCAGGGGGTGTTGTAGTAGAAGATATTGTTGTGGTAGAGCCTGCAACCGAGGCTCCGCTATCCGAGGAAGAAAAATTGGCACAGCAGCTTAAATGGGATAAGGGTTCATATGGAAAGGACTATTATCAGGAGGAAAACCAAACTATTTACATTCACCGCACCAAAGATGATATTGTAATGCAGACCAAAAATGCATGGATTAAAGAAAACTTTGGTACTTCTTTTACATATAATGGTTATGAGTTTGGATGGGACGAGACCAATCAGATTTATTATTGGGTATATAAGTATGGAAATATTCATTATATGACCAGTACAAGCACATCAATTCTTGGTCAGTATTACAGAAATTTTTATTCCTATAGAATTGCAGATTATCTTGGATTTTATGGTACGGATTTTGTAGGCTACCAAAATGAAGTTTCTTTGAATGATGAGATTTTTATTTGGGATGGTGTGGAAGAAAAAATGACTGTGGAGAATCCGAAGGCTAATAATGTGACCTACTTAAAACAGCTTGGCTGGACAGACGTTGTGGAGGATGACGGCGTTGACAGATGGTGGGATTATGAATCACCGGAGGGCGTTGCAGCATATGTTGGTGAGAATGGATATATAAGAATATACGTAAAATATCCTGAGGATGAAAAAGAGTCTTTATGTGATTTTACTATTGAAGAATACAATGATTTGATTAATAATACTAATTGGGCGGTTCATTCCCAAAGCGGTAAGTTTGGCTGGGCCGGTGAGGACCAGGCAGATTGGGATCCATTTATAAAAAAATACGTAGTTATCAGTTAGTTTTACAAAAGAAATAGAGGTGTGATATGGAAGTTTCAGCTATCCTTAAAAAATCAATTGAAGATTACATAAATGGAGATGCGGCGGCATTTACCACGATTTACAACGAGTCAAACAGATATATATATGTCTGCATCAACAACGTTGTGAGTGGCAACGACAACAAAGAAGATATGATTTGTGACATAATGCAGGACACTTATGTGGAAATCAGCAAACACATAAATTCTCTCCAGAACGTCAATCAGTTTTTGTCCTGGGCGGGCACAATTGCCACCAGAAAATGCTACGAATATATTAAAAAAGCGGGTAGATATGCTCTGCTTAATGAGGATGAAAGCTTTGATAGTCTTGCGGATGATGACAACATCATTCCTGAGGAGATAATGCAGAACAAGGAAAAGCAAAGACTTCTCAGAGAGATAATCCAGAATGAGCTTACCGAGATGCAGAAGCTGTGTGTTGTGGGATATTTTTACAATGAAATGAAGCAAAGTGAAATTGCCAAGGAGCTTAATATTCCGGAGAACAGTGTTAAATCTCATTTATTAAGAGCCAAGGCTAAGATTAAAGCATCAGTGGAAGACCTTGAGAAAAACAAAGGTACCAAACTTTACTCTGTTGCACCACTTTTGTTATTACTTTTTACAGACGAGGTCAAGGCTTGCACAGTAAGTCCTGCAATTGGGCAGTCAGTTTTGGCGGGAGTCGGCGTTAGTACAGGGCAGGCAGCAGTAAGTGGAGCCGCAGGGGCTAGCGTGGCCGGAGCCGGTACAGTCAGCGCTAGTGTAGCTGGAACCAGTTCAGCCAGCGTGGCATCTTCTGTTGGAGCAACAGTGGGCCTTAAGGCTATCATAATTGCGGCAGCAGCTGTGGTTACAATCGGTGGTGTAGCTGCAGGTATAGGAATTGCAAAACACATGCAGTCAGAGAATGAAGAACCGACGGAAGTGGTGGCAGAAACGACGGAGGAGGATGAGGAGACTGCCGAAGAAGTGACCAAAGAGGTGACAACTGAAGAAGTCACTACAGAGGATGTTAACACAGAGAGTTCTACGTGGAATGGAATTGAACTTGCAGAGTGTGGAGTTGAATATGGCATTACTTTGTACGAAAGATTTGTTCATGAAGACACCGGATTTGGTGATGTTGCAGCTTATACGGTAAACACTGTGGTAGAGAGTATATATGTTACTTCTGAAAAAATAGTTATTAATGTAGCTGATAGCAAAGCTTTGGATTCAAACAAAGAAGTTGATTTTGATGAGTCTACTACATATATTCGTTGTGAATTAATTGACAAAAATACAGGAGACTTTTATGTGGAATTAGTGCAATCTTATTCTGAAAGAACGTTTGTTTTTAATAGGTTGAAAAATCCGTTATTAAATAATATTGAACTTGACAATTATCTTATTATGATTTCGTATGATAAAGGTATTTATGCTGATATTATTATCGATGATAAATATCCAGGGCTTATATTTGAAATCCCAAATGAAGAACCTGATGATGGTTTAAAATCAACATTAGTTGATGCTGCAAAAAAAGCACTTGAGGATTATGGATATACAGATGCAATCGCATTTGCAGATTATAATGGAGATGGAGTACCGGAGTTTTTTGCTTTAACAGGTTCTGCATTTGGAAATCTTGAAGGAAGTATGTACAAATACGAAAATAATGAATATGTATATTGTATGAATGTAAATTCTTTCGGAGATGATGCCACTAGATTGTATAAAGATACAACGGATGGTAGCTATGTAGTTTTGGAAATTGATTATAGCTTTACCACAAATGATGATGTTGAATATTTTTCAGATAACACGATATATATGGTTGATGTTGATACCAAAGAAAGCGCAATTATCAAAACTATACAAGGTGATGATATTATGAGCGTAGGCAAAAGAACCTTTTATGCTGAAGATGGTACGTCTATGACTGCGGAAGAGTTTTTTGCAATGTTGGATTCTGAGATGTCGCCACAGTACGAATTTGTAGGAAATATAAGCTATGGTTATGAATATTATAATGATGATAATACCGAATTGATTGCGGCCTATAATTATTATTTAGACAATAGATTAAACTAATACCTCATTTGATTTTTTCGGCAGTCATTTGACTGCCGATTTTCTTGTGTTTTTCATAAAAAGGACATATAATTTTCTTATGCTACATTTAGGAGCACCACCATTTTAAATGCTTCGCATTGGGGGCGGTGCGGGTAATGGATTTGTTTTGCAAATCCATTACATTAAGTAAAGTGAGGATTGAACTTGAAAAATAGAAAAAGATTGAGTATCAAATGGAAAATTTTTGCTTATCTTATCGGTTTCACTGTTTTTTTGCTGGGACTGGTATGGTATTTTCAGATTGTGCACCTAAGTACTTTTTACGAATATTTTAAAAAAAGAGAAATAAGTAATGTGACGGAGGAACTTCTTGCTCATGTGGGCGAGTCGGATTTCAATGATTATCTTAGCGATTATATCAGAGAGTACGATATCAGCGTTAATCTGGTGGATAGCGACGGTAGGAGTATTTTGTCCTCGGGACTTACGGAACAAAGCCACATCTACGTTGCTGACCTGGAAATGCTCAAAAACATTATTGCCCAGGCCGACGCTGATGAGGATATGGTTATGTACGAGGTGGATGGCAGGTTTAAAAATGATATGCTGCCTCACATGCCCGATAAGCCCTTTAACAATTATATAAAAGATGCCAAAAGTGTGGTGTGCATATGCGAGGTAAATGCAGAGGGCGAGGAATTGTATTTGCTTGTAAGTGCGCTGATTACCCCCGTGGATGCAACAGTGCATACCCTGCGAATTCAGTTTGTATACATATCCATTATTTTTTTATTGATGGCAATTGTAATTGCTCTAATAATTTCTCAAGTGGTTTCCAGACCAATTGTGAAAATCAACCAGTCGGCAAAAGAGCTTGCCGGTGGAAAATTTGATACTGAATTTAAGGGGGATGGGTATCGAGAGATTCAGGAGTTGTCGCAAACTCTCAATTATGCGGCGGCAGAGCTTGGCAAATCCGGCGAACTCCAAAAGGATTTGATTGCCAATGTGTCACATGATTTGAGGACCCCGTTGACAATGATAATAGCTTATTCGGAAGTTATGAGGGACATTCCGGGAGAAAACACCCCTGAAAATGTGCAGGTAATAATTGACGAAGCCACCAGACTTACAACTCTCGTAAATGACATGCTTGATTTGTCCAAGCTTCAGTCTGGCGTTTCACAGATCAAAAAAGAACCTTTTGACATTACTCAGAATATTATTGCGGTTCTAAATCGTTTTTCCAAACTTACAGAGCAGGACGGTTATTCCATTCGTTTTGAATATAGGGATAACATAATGGTATATGCAGATGAGTACAAAATTTATCAGGTAATTTACAACCTGATAATCAACGCAATCAACTATGCCGGAGACGATAAAGAGGTTGTGGTTAGACAAATTGTGTATGGAAATGTGGTGCGAATTGAGATTGAAGATCATGGTGCCGGAATTTCTAAGGAAGAAATAGAAAATATATGGGATCGCTATTACAAAGTCGATAAAAACCATAAACGTGCAGTTCAGGGAACTGGTCTTGGACTTTCAATTGTACAGAATATTTTAAAACTTCACGAAACTAAGTATGGTGTGCATTCAGTACTTGGAAAAGGCAGTACATTTTGGTTTGAGTTGAAAACTATTTATTAATTTTTTATAAAATTTAAATGTTAATTATTGACCTTAAATTATAACTGCTATATAGTGGCAGTTATAATTATTTTTTAGGGAGGTGATTACAATCGTAAATCAAATGTTACAACGAATCAAAGAAATCGAATCACAACTGGCAGAGATAGACAGCTTGCTTAAGTCACTTCCGGAAGGAAATTTTACTTGTACCAAAAACGGAGAGTACAGTAAATGGTATCGGGATAGTATATACTTGCCCAAAAGTGAAGAAAAACTGGCACAGCAATTAGCGTTCAGAAAATATCTTACAACACTTTATAATGAACTTGAGTATGAACTCAAAATTTCACAAGGATATGTCAAGAAAATTTCCCAAAATAACAAATCACAAAAGATGCTTTCAGAATCTAATGAAATGAGGCGACTCACTTCTACATTTTATACCCCAATAAATCAGAAGCTTGCTGAATGGATGGCAGCTCCTTACGACAAGAATCCAGGTTATCAAGAAGGGCTCATTCATAAAAGTATTTCCGGTAATTATCTACGTTCAAAATCAGAAGTATTAATTGATATGCTTTTATTTAAAGCAAGAATTCCCTATCGTTACGAATGTCAGTTAATTATTGGGAAAAATATTTTTTTCCCTGATTTTACATTACGACATCCTTTAACTGGAGAAATATACTATTGGGAGCATTTTGGACAGATGGATAATCCCGAGTATTGTAAAAAAGCTTGCTTTAAAATTCAGGAATATTCATCTAATGGAATAATTCCGTCAGTAAATCTTATAATTACGTATGAAACAAAGGATAATCCATTGACATCCGCTGTGGTAAATAAGATTATTACACATTATTTTTTGTAGATTTTAAGGGAAGATTTGTGACAGATTTGTTTTGAACATTTTTGGGGAAAGTATTGGGGTTTTAAATTTTGGGGAATGTAGTGGTGTTTATATGTTGGGAAATGTATTGGTTTTATATTTTGGGGAATGTATTGGGGTTTTAATATTTTGGGAATGTATTTAGTTTTGGGTAGAAAAAGGGAAAAAGAGCTTGTGCGCCCAAGAATTTGGGTGAAATTTAGAAAAAAATTATATACACCCAATAAATTTGTGGTTTTGGGCATATTTGTAAAAAAATTTCTATATGGAAAATTACTTGGACATATATTCAAAAAATACTTCAAAGTGCCCAAATAACAAAGTGGACGGCTGTCGCCGCCCTGCACCATTCGGTCTCCACTGCGTTGCGACCTCATGGACGGCTGTCGCATCATGGGCTA
>CAZNUK010000049.1:0-8414 GCA_964576255.1 uncultured Butyrivibrio sp. | reverse complement strand
TCATGGGCTACGCCCTGCCCAGGTTCGAAATGCTCCGTTGCACTCCGCATTTCTCACTGGATGGCTGTCGCCGCCCTGCACCATTCGGTCTCCACTGCGTTGCGACCTCATGGACGGCTGTCGCCGTATATGTCTAAGCCAAAAAACATAGTCCGCTTTGTATGCAAGCATCCAATCGGACTATTGTTTTTGTCTTATCTATGCAGGGCTCATAGCAATACCACATTTTGTAAAAAAAGAATAGATTTTCCACTACATCTAGTGTTATAATAGTGAACAGAGTATGTAAAGGAAGGATATAGTAATGGTAGCGAAAGTTGAAAAGAATTATGATGCTTCAAGTATATCGATTTTAGAGGGACTGGAGGCAGTTAGAAAAAGACCGGGAATGTACATCGGTAGTGTATCTACCAAAGGTCTCAATCATCTTATTTATGAGATTGCAGACAATTCAGTTGATGAGCACCTTGCAGGATTTTGTAATACAATTTCTGTAAGTCTTAATAATGACGGAACGGCCACTATTACTGATAACGGAAGAGGTATTCCGGTAGGAATTCATCCAAAAGCTGGAATTCCGGCAGTTGAGGTTGTATTTACCATTCTTCATGCAGGTGGCAAGTTTGGTGATGGAGGATATAAGATTTCCGGAGGTCTTCATGGTGTAGGAGCCTCTGTTGTTAATGCTTTGTCTGATTGGCTTGAAGTGCGCATTAAGAAGGATGGAATTGTATATGAGCAGCGTTACGAAAGAGGCAAAGTATGCTATCCTTTGAGAGAATGCGGAACATGCCGCAAGAATGATACAGGAACAAGCGTAACATTTTTACCTGACAGTACTATATTTGAAAAAATAGAATTTACTTCGGAGAAGATTCAGAACAGACTTCATGAAACTGCTTATCTTAATCCGGGGCTGACCATTAATTTTACCGATGCAAGAAAAGGACAGGAGACAAGCGTAACCTTCCATGAGCCGGACGGAATTAAGGCATATGTAGCGGCACTTAATAAAGACAAGACCTCAATTATGGATGTGGCATATTATAAGGACAACAGAGAAGGAATTGAAGTGGAGTGCGCGTTCCAGTATGTGGATGAATTTCAGGAAGAGATTCTTGGATTTTGTAATAATATCTACACTCAGGAAGGCGGAACTCACCTGACTGGATTTAAGGCGAAGTTTACAACTGTAATTAACCAGTATGCAAGGGAGCTTGGAGTTCTCAAGGAAAAAGACGCGAATTTTACCGGTAATGACGTGCGTAACGGAATGACAGCAGTTATTGCTGTTAAGCATCCAGAGCCACGTTTTGAAGGACAGACCAAGACTAAGCTTGATAATCAGGATGCGGGTAAGACCGTTTCTGATGTTACAGGTGATGAGCTTGTACGTTATTTTGACAAGAATCTTGAGAATCTTAAGAACGTAATTGCATGTGCAGAGAAATCTGCCAAGATTCGTAAGCAGGAAGAGAAGGCAAAGACCAATCTTTTGGTAAAACAAAAATTCTCCTGCGATACCAATGGCAAGCTTGCCAACTGCGAAAGCCGTAACCCGGAGGAATGCGAGATTTTTATCGTAGAGGGTGATTCTGCGGGAGGCTCTGCTAAAACTGCGAGAAACCGTAAGACACAGGCTATCTTACCGATTAGAGGAAAAATCCTTAACGTAGAAAAAGCTACAATTGACAAGGTCCTTGCCAATGCGGAGATTAAGACCATGATTACAGCTTTTGGTTGTGGTTTTTCGGAAGGTTACGGTAATGATTTTGACATCAGTAAGCTACGATATAACAAGATTATTTTTATGACTGATGCAGACGTGGATGGTGCCCATATTGATACGCTTTTATTGACATTTTTCTATAGATTTATGCCGGAGTTAATTCAGGAAGGACATGTATACCTTGCAACACCACCTCTTTATAAGGCTGTGCCTAAAAAAGGAGAGGGCGAATATCTGTATGATGACAAGGCACTTGAAAAATACCGTAAAAAACACGAGGGTGAGAACTTTACTCTTCAGCGATACAAAGGTCTGGGAGAGATGGATGCGGACCAATTGTGGGAGACAACCCTTAATCCGGAGACACGTATTTTAAAACAGGTTGAGATTGAGGATGCCAAGATGGCGGCTCAGGTTACATCCATGTTAATGGGTACGGAGGTTCCACCAAGACGTGAATTTATACATGCACATGCTCATGATGCTGAGTTAGACGTGTAGGAGGTTAGTAATGGCAGAGACAATAATTAAAACAGAATATTCTGACGTAATGCAGAAATCATATATTGATTATTCTATGAGCGTTATTACAGCCCGTGCGGTGCCGGATGTGAGAGACGGACTTAAGCCGGTTCAGAGACGTGTTTTGTACGCCATGGACCAGCTTGGACTTAATCATGACAAGCCACATAGAAAATCAGCCCGTATTGTCGGCGATACCATGGGTAAATATCATCCTCATGGTGACAGCTCCATATACGAGACCTTGGTAGTTCTTGAGCAGGATTTCAAAAAAGGTATGGCACTTGTGGATGGACATGGTAATTTTGGCTCCATTGAAGGTGACGGCGCTGCGGCAATGCGATACACAGAAGCTCGTCTTAAAAAATTCACTCAGGAAGTGTACCTTAAGGATTTGGACAAAAATGTGGTGGATTTTGTACCTAACTTTGATGAGACAGAGAAGGAGCCTGCTGTTTTGCCAGTAAGAGTGCCTAACGTGCTCATTAACGGTGCAGAAGGAATTGCGGTTGGTATGACCACAAGTATTCCGACTCATAATCTCGTGGAGGTTATTAATGCTGTAGAAGCCTATATGGATAAGGAAAGCATTACCACTGAAGAGCTTATGGAATATCTCCCGGGACCGGATTTTCCAACCGGAGGAATTGTAATTAATAAAAGTGAATTGAAAGACATTTATGAAACCGGACAGGGTAAGGTTAAGCTTCGTGGTAAGGTTGTTTTTGAACCGGGCAAAAAAAAGTCTGACAAGGACAAGCTTGTAATTACCGAAATTCCTTATACAATGATTGGTGCCGGAATCAGTAAATTTATATCCGATGTGGTGGATTTGATTGAGACCAAAAAGACACAGGATATTACTGATATTTCCAACGAATCTTCTAAGGAAGGCATAAGAATTGTTCTTGAGCTTAAGAAAAATGCTGATGTTAAGAAATTGGAAAATCTTTTGTACAAAAAGACCAAGTTAGAAGATACTTTTGGCGTTAATATGCTTACCATTGCAAATGGAAGACCTGAGGTTCTGGGACTTAAAGACATTATCAGATATAATGTAGAATTCCAGTATGAAATTAACACCAGAAAATATACCACACTTCTTAACAAAGAATATGCTAACAAAGAAGTAAAAGAAGGTCTTATTAAAGCTTGCAATATTATTGATTTGATTATCGAGATTTTAAGAGGAAGTACCAATCTTAAGCAGGCAAAAGCATGTCTTATTTCAGGTGAGGTTGAAGGAATTAAATTCAAATCCGAGCAGTCCCAAAAAGACGCAAAGAAGCTCCACTTTACGGAGAGACAGGCTACAGCTATTTTAGAATTAAGATTGTACAAGTTAATCGGACTTGAGATTGAGGCTTTGGAAAAAGAATACGAGGACACCCTTTTAAGAATTGCGGAATATGAAGATATCCTTGGCAGCAAAAAAGCTATGAAACGTGCCATTAAAAAGGATTTGGAGGCAATTAAGAAGGAGTATGGTATGCCAAGACTCACTGTTATTGAAGATGGTGAAGTGGCAGTATACGAGGAGCCAAAATTCGTAGAGCAGGAAGTGGTATTTATTATGGACCGCTTTGGCTACTCTAAGACAATTGATGTGGCTGCTTTTGAGCGTAATACGGAGGCTGTTTTTGCTGAAAATAAATATATATTCAGATGTATGAATACTGAAAAAATCTGTATTTTTACAGACAATGGAAACCTTCATCAGGTTAAGGTTATTGATGTGCCGTTTACAAAATTCCGTGATAAGGGCACACCGATTGATAACCTTGGTAACTACAGTAGTGCAGGGGAAGAAATTATCTATCTGTGCCCATCCAGCCAGTTAGAAAATAAAATGCTTCTTTTTGTTACAGAATGTGGTATGATGAAGATAGTTGACAGTGCTGAATTTAATGTCAGTAAGAAAACAGTTGCTTCTACCAAGTTAAATGATGGTGACAGAGTAATTATGATTCATGCAACTGACGGCACAAGCAGTCAGGCTGTTGTGCTTCAGACCAAGGGCGGATTCTTCCTAAAATTCCCATTGGATGAGATTCCAGAGAAAAAGAAGGGCGCTGTTGGTGTTAGAGGAATTAAGCTTACTGCAGATGACAAACTTGACGAGGTATATCTTGTTCCAGATAACGCGGATATAACCATAGATTATAAGGGCAAGGAAGTATCACTGAAAAAGCTTAAGATGGCAAAGCGTGACGCGAAAGGCACGAAGGTAAGAATCTGATTTTAAGGAAAAAAGGCGCGTTCGCACTTAGTTGCAGACGTAGCAGTACTAAGGCGCTATAAAACAGCGCCTAAGTGCTGACGTCTGCAAATAGCCTTTTTATCCTTAAAACCAGATTCAGCGACAAACAATGAAACGGAGGGGTTATTAAATGAGTAAAGCACAAGAATTAATTGACAACATTAACAAGATTATCGTAGGTAAGTATGAGGTGGTGGAACTGGTGGTTACATCCCTTATAGCCGGTGGGCATGTTCTTATGGAGGATATGCCGGGCACCGGTAAAACAATGCTTGCCAAGACACTTTCCAGGTCTGTTTCGGCGGATTTTGGACGAGTTCAGTTCACACCGGATTTGTTACCATCCGATGTTACAGGTCTTAATGTGTACAACCAGAAAACAGGAGAATTTGAGTTCCATGAGGGACCGGTATTTTGTAATATTCTTCTGGCAGATGAGATTAACAGAGCAACTCCAAGAACACAGTCAAGTCTTCTTGAATGTATGGAGGAAAAACAGGTAACCGTTGATAATGTTACCAGAAAATTAAACGCTCCGTTTTTTGTAATTGCAACACAGAATCCTATTGAGACTTCGGGAACTTTTCCACTTCCGGAAGCCCAGTTAGACAGATTTCTTATGCGAATCTCCATGGGAATGGTTGATAATAACGAAGAGGTCAGACTTTTGCAGCAGAAGCTTGCGGGCACAACTCTTGATGATGTGGAAGCAGTGTGTTCAGCTGAAGATATTATGGCTATGAACGAAGAGGCCATGAAGGTGTATGTGCATGAAGAACTTCTAAAATACATTGTGGCAATCTGCGATGCCACCAGAAATAACGAAACCATAGTAGCTGGAGTTAGCCCAAGAGGTACTATTGCTCTGGTAAGAGCTTGTCAGGCACTTGCCTACGTAAAGGGCAGAAGCTATGTTACACCTGAAGATGTTAAAAGACTTGCAGCACCTGTTTTGGCACACAGACTTGTTCTGATGGAAGGCTATGCAGGAATGAATGTGTATGAAGATAGAATTGAGGGAATTCTAAGGACTATTTCGGTCCCTACAGAAGATTGGAGTAAGTAATGGTTATTTTACTATTTTTCGCAGCGTTTTTTATATTGAGAAGAATTGTAAGGGAGTACTATGCCTCTAACTGGGATAAGGGGCTTAGTGCTTCTGTGCGTTTTGGGGCAGATGTAATTAACGAAGGAGAGAGTGGATACATATATGAGGAGCTGACTAATGAGAAGTTTTTGCCGCTTCCAATTGTTAATGTAAAATTTGATTTGGATAAAAGCATCCGCTACAAAGAGAGCTTCAATACAATTGTGTCGGACAAACAATATCGCAGTGATGTTATGAGTCTTGGACCTAATCGCAAGCTCACCCGAAGCTTTGAGGTAAAATACACCAGGCGAGGTGTATATAATATCAAAACGGTGGATTTGTACACCTTGGACCCTGTAGCGGACTATCTTAGATTTGAAAACTATGACTGTAATTCTGTTATTTATGTGTATCCTTCATACAGCAGGCATAGAGATATTCTTGCGCCTTTTTCAAGAGTTATGGGACAGGCACTCAAAAATAAATTCATATTTGAAGACCCGTTTGAATTTAGGGGAATTCGCAATTACACAATCCATGACCCTATGAAGAAAATAAATTGGAGTGCTTCTGCCAAAACAGGAGAGCTTATGGTAAACAATTTTTTTGATACCACCAGCCGTCATATAACAATTTTTCTGGACGTGGTTAATAACAGCGCCTGGAAAAGATATGACCAGCTAGAAGAATGTATTAGAATTACCAGAAATCTTATGGAGGATTTTTTGAAAAATCAAATACCAATTGAGATTATTACCAATGCCAGAGATTACGAGGATGGAAGTCGTATCGTAATGGAGCAGGGGCTTGGAATCGGAATGCTTCAGTCCAACTTAAAAAAGCTCGCGAGAATTGATTTGGACAAAGAAACTGAATCAATGGCAGACTATTTTGAGGCCAACAAAGCCGAATCAGAGCAGCTGTGCATCCTTCTATCAACGGAAATTACTGACAAAATGATAATGGCGTACAAACAATTTTTAGGTGAAGCCTCAGGAGAATGGATTGCACCTATTATTAATCTTCGTGACAGAAAACTAACCTCTGGCAAAGTTAAAATAACATACTTGGAGGTGGAGAGAACATGAGATTATCTAAGATTTTAAGAACAGTTACAATTGTTATGTTCTGGTCCGCCATAGGACTGTTTGTGCATTGGTTTTATACACTAGAAGGAGAAATATGGGCTGTTATTGTTGCTTCGGCTGTGACACCTCTCGTAACGGTGTTTGCCAGAATGCCTAAGAAAAAAGGATTTGCTTTTCTATTTCATCTGTTGGCATTGGCTGTTCCTGCAATTTTTATGGTAACCGGTAAAATCCCTATTCCTATAATGCTGTATGGTATGGGAATAGTTGTATTTTCGTATATTATGAAATTAGCCGACAGTGAACTTATGGACAGAGGCAATGGTTTTGGCTGTGTGGTACTGGCTATAATGTATTTGATTGGTTCGCTGATGGAATATGACTTGATATGGGTGCATTTTATACTTATGGTTGGGTATATTTTTCTCGTATTTATAGAGACCAATATACAGCAGAATGAGGACTATCTTGAAAAAGTAAGCTATCATTCTGTGGTTGATGTAAAAAAGATAACTAACACCTCCAATGTGGTAATTCTTGCAATAGGTGTTGCAATGCTTGTTATCTGTGTGTCCTTTGCCCTTTTGGGTAAAATAGGTCCTCTTGCCGCATTCAGTGCTTTTTTGCGCCTTAAGTGGAAAAGCATATTTGGTTTTTTGAAACGCTTAAAGTACCAGGAGGAAGAGGAATCGGGCCCTCAAGTGAATGAAGATGCACAGATACCACCGATGGAGGATTTGCCGGAGGGTGGTGAAGCAGAAATACCGGAGGTCACCACAGGGGATATAATTGTAACAGCCTTGTTGTATTCGTTTTTCATCTGTACATTTTTGTATGCTCTTTATGCACTAATTAAGAGACTGTACCGGAAATATCTTCAGTTCCAAAGTGAAGGTGTTATGGAAGAGCAGGTACATATTAAGAAAAATAAAACCAAAGAAATTAATCCTGCGAAATTAGATAAAAGCTATAATAATCGCATGGCAATTCGTAAAATCTACAAAAAACGAATTAAAGGCAAACGTTCTGGCAGAAGGGAAGATTTAATTAACTGCACTCCAATGGAGCAACGGGATAAAAGCATTAATGACGGAAATGATATCAGCAATGAGCTTGTGGAAATGTATGAAAAAGCAAGATACAGCAATGAAAATATTTCCAAAGCTGATGTAAAAAAGATGGGAAGCTTGTAAATTTCATATAAAAAAAGTGTAACTGCGTAACGGAAAATGGAATCTGTTACGCAGTTTTTTTATGCTTAAAAAAACACAATAAAAATACAAATTTAGTGTAATATTTTGATTTTGCTTGGCTACTTAACTTATACAAAAGCGTTGTGCGTTTATTCTTTTTATCGTTGTCACAAATCTTATATAGTAAATATTAATGAAATTGGTTTTTATAACGGTTCTGTAATACATATAAGTAACGGTGATAACGTGTATATATCAAGGCGCAGATTGAGTGAATTTTAAAAAATATATTTCAGACAAAAAACTTAAATTACTATATTGAAAAAACTGTAAATATTATTACTAATAGTGAAGAAAAAAATGTCAGAACATAATCGTGAATCTGCTTAGTAATATCAACATTGTCATCACAAATATATATCTGCATACGTTATTCCTTTGAAAGTAGATAAGTTAATTATAGACATTTGGAGGATAAAAATCAATAAATATCTAAGTACTATAGAAGTAAAAATACAACTGTAGCAGAAAG
>CAZNUK010000048.1:0-17910 GCA_964576255.1 uncultured Butyrivibrio sp. | reverse complement strand
ATCACCTACAATACGGGCACATTTTCTATGCGGCTTGTCCGGTCCGTTATTTAACTCAATCATGGAGTAAAGAATTCTTCTCTGTACAGGTTTTAAACCGTCTCTTACATCAGGAAGAGCTCTGGCAGCTATTACACTCATGGCATAATCGATGTAAGAATTTTCCATTGTTTCTTTTAAATCTACATCATGAATTTTATCAAAGATATGTTCATCCATTTTACTGTCTCCTTCCCCCTGCACTAAATATCAAGGTTAGTTACATATTTGGCATTAGCCTCAATAAATTCTCTACGAGGCTCAACTTTATCACCCATTAAGGTTGAGAATGTAACATCAATTTCAGATTCATTATCCATATTAATGCTTACTCTCTTTAATATTCTGTGCTCAGGGTCCATTGTTGTCTCCCAAAGCTGGATTGCATCCATCTCACCAAGACCTTTATATCGCTGAATTTTGTTATTCTGGTCACGACCTACCTCTTTAATAATAGCATTTAACTCCTCATCACTGTAGGCATACCAAACTTTTTTATTTTTTTCCAGCTTATAAAGTGGAGGCTGGGCAAGATATACATGGCCTTCTCTTATTAAATCCGGCATGAATCTATAGAAAAATGTAAGCAATAATGTGCTAATATGAGCACCGTCAACGTCCGCATCTGTCATAATAATAATTTTGTTATATCTTAATTTGGAGATATCAAAATCCTCATGAATACCTGTACCAAAAGCAGTAATCATTGCTCTTATTTCTGCATTACCAAGAATTCTATCTATTCTGGCTTTTTCTACGTTAAGGATTTTACCTCTAAGAGGAAGAATTGCCTGAGTCTCTCTCTTTCTTGCACTCTTAGCAGAACCACCAGCAGAATCTCCCTCTACGATGAAAATTTCGCAATTTTGAGGATTCTTATCTGAACAATCTGCAAGCTTACCAGGTAAGCTAAATCCTTCAAGAGGTGATTTTCTTGCTAATTCTTTTGCTCTTCTTGCAGCTGTTTTAGCACGCTGGGCAAGAACAGCTTTTTCACAAATTGTTCTTGCATTAGCAGGATTCTGCTCAAGATAATAAGTCAGTTTCTCTGTTACTACACTTTCAACTGCTCCTCTTGCTTCACTATTACCTAATTTCTGCTTGGTCTGTCCTTCAAACTGTGGGTCCTTAATTTTAATACTAATAATTGCAGTAAGTCCTTCTCTTAAATCCTCACCTTCAAAATTCTGGTCTTTTTCTTTAAGAATTTTGTTATTACGGGCATACTCATTAAAGGTTTTAGTAATTGCATTTCTAAAACCTGTTATATGTGTTCCCCCTTCAGGAGTATTTATATTGTTAACAAAACCTATAACATTCTCTGTATATCCGTCATTGTGCTGAAAAGCAACTTCTACCTGGACATTATTCTTTTCTTCTTCACAATATACAATATCTTCATAAAGAGCAGATTTTCCCTTATTGAGATATGAAATATATTCTTTAATTCCACCTTCATAATGGAATTCTTTTCTTCTCTTATCAATTCTATTGTCTTCAAGAATTATTCTAAGTCCCTTGGTAAGAAAAGCCATTTCTCTTAATCTCTGTTCAAGTATTGAAAAACTATATTCAGTTTCTTCAAAAATTTCTTTATCCGGCTGGAATGTTACCTCTGTTCCTGTATGTTCTAATTCACACTCACCAACAACTTTAAGAGGATAAATAACTTTACCTCTTTCATATCTCTGCTTATGAATTTTGCCATCCTGATAAACGGTTACTTCAAGCCATTCTGAAAGAGCATTTACTACTGATGCACCTACTCCGTGAAGTCCTCCGGATACCTTGTATCCTCCGCCACCGAATTTACCACCTGCATGAAGAATAGTAAATACAACTTCAACAGCAGGGAGACCTGTTTTAGCATTAATACCGGTTGGGATACCTCTACCATTATCAATAACAGTTATTGAATTGCCTTCATTAATCTTAACAATGATTTCGTTACAATATCCTGCCAATGCCTCATCAACAGAATTGTCTACAATTTCATATACAAGATGATGAAGACCTCTTAAAGATGTACTACCAATATACATACCCGGTCTTTTTCTTACTGCTTCCAAACCTTCAAGAATTTGAATTTGATCGGCGGTATAACTTGTATTACTCATTTCATTTCCTCCCGAATTAATTTTCTTTGAAAACCCTTCCGTTTACAACTTTAAATATACTATTTATTGAAAATCTGTTATTAATAAAATCATCTAATCCAGTACAGGTTATTATTGTCTGAACATCATTAATACTATTTAACAAATAATTTTGTCTGTTACTGTCAAGCTCTGATAAAACATCATCAAGAAGTAAAATCGGATTATCCCCTGTTATTTCTTTGACTAATTCTATCTCAGCTAATTTTAGAGATAAAGCAGTGGTTCTCTGCTGCCCTTGGGAACCATATTTTCTAATATCAATTCCATTAATCATAAAAACAACATCATCTCTATGAGGACCAATCTCTGTAGCTTTTACCTTAATATCTCTTTCTCTGTAATTAGTTAATTCTTTTTCAAAATTATTAACTTCTACAGAGGGTTCATAGCTGATAGTCAATTGTTCCTTACCACCACTTAATTTAGAGTGAATAGGAGAAATTATGTAATTTAATTTCTCTATAAATTCTTTTCTCTGAGATATAATTTCACTTCCAAATTTTACAATTTGACTATCCCATATATCCAAGGTATCCTTAAGTGAAGGATTATAATAAATATCCTTCAAAAGCTTATTACGCTGGTCAATTGTTTTGTTATAGTTAATCAAATTATTTGCATAAACTTTATTAAGCTGGCATAGCACCATATCCATAAATTTTCTTCTGCCGGAAGGACCATTTTTAATAATATTTAAATCCTCAGGTGAAAAGAAAATAATATTAACTACACCATACAAATCCAAAGCTTTTTTTACAGGAACGCCATTAATGGCGATTCCCTTTGCTTTGTTTTTCTTAATATGCATATCAATTCTATAATCTATATCTTTTCTAGTAATAATTGTCTTGATATGTGCTTCCTCATTATCGAAGCTAATCATTTCAAAATCTTTACTTCCTTTGTGACTCTTAGAGGTTCCGGATAAAAATATTGCTTCTAAAATATTGGTCTTACCCTGAGCATTATCACCATAAAAAATATTAGTGTTATTATCAAATTCAATATGCTCTATTTCATAATTTCTGAAATTCTTCAGGTCTATAGATTTAACTATCATTCTACAATCTTAATTTCTTCTCCGTCAAAATTAACAATATCTCCGTTGTAGAGTTTTTTTCCACGCTGAAGTTCTACTTTACCATTAACCTTAACAAGACCTTCCAAAATTACTTCCTTAGCTTCAACTCCGCTACCTACAAGACCAGTAGCCTTTAAAGCCTGTCCTAATTTGATATATTCTTCCCTAAGTTTAATAATTTCCATTTTATCTGACTCCTAATCATTAATAATTTACAGGAAGAATAAGATAAATAAAATTACTGTCCTCATCTCTTATAGTACATGGTGCCTTAGCATTCATGTAGTACATAGAAATATTTTCATCATCAATTACTCTTAATGCATCAATAAGGAATTTTGGATCAAAAGCAATTTTAATATCATTACCATCTTTGTTAATATCAATATCTTCATTCATCTTACCAAATGTAGATACAATGTTAATATTCATAGTTCCATCATTAATATCAAAAATTACTGGCTTTTTATTACCCTCTTTTACAAGAAGAGTTGCTCTATCTATACAATCAAGTAATTCCTTCTTGTTAATGTCAACCTTAGTAGAATAATCCTTAGTAAGCATCTGATTAATCTTAAAGAATTCTCCCTCAATCAATCTGGATACAACTACTGTATTATCAAATTCAAATACAATATGATTAGGTGCAAAGAAAATATTAACCTCATCATCTAATGAGCCTGATAAAATTTTACTAATTTCATTAAGAGTCTTACCAGGAACAATAACCTTAATATCTTCATTATTGCCTTCTAACTTCATATTACGAATTGACACTCTAAATCTATCAAGAGATACAACTCTTAAATTATTATCACTAATCTCAAATAATTCACCGGTCATAACTTTATTACTTTCATTATCACCAATTGAAAAAATAGTCTGTCTAATAATCTCTTTCAATGAAAACTGAGACATAGAGATTGACTTATTACGCTCAATGTATGGGAGATAAGAAAAATCTTCTCCATCTTTACCTGAAATAGTAAATACAGCTTTTTCACATGAAATAGTTGCAACACAATTAGCATCTGTTTCAATTGTAACTTCACTATCAGGAAGCTTACGAATAATTTCTGAAAGGAACTTAGCATCAATTGCTATTTTACCTTTTTCAATTATTTCTCCTTCTACCTTAGTCTCAATTCCCAATTCCATATCATTAGATGTTAATGTTATTTCCATTTCAGTGGCATCAATAATAATGCATTCTAAAATTGATAAAGTAGTTCTTACAGGAACTGCTCTAAGTGCAATGTTAACACCTTTAAGTAAATCTGATTTGTTACAGATGATTTTCATGTTGTTAATAACTCCTTTCGTGTAAAAAACGTATTATATTAATAATTAAAAATAAGTAGTATTAGTAGTAGGGGCTGTGGATAAGTTGATAAGTACTATTAATCCATTAAATTAGCCTATTTGAGGAAAGGATAACCATGTTGAAAAAGTAAATTTAGCAAGTTGAAAAGTGAGGGGTTATCCACATTAATTAAGAGTAGAAATTATTTATAAAAAATCAATATAAGTTATCCACATCTTAATTAAAGGTTATCAACCATAAATTGTTGATAGAAAATTACGAGTTTCTTCCTATTATAATATTGAAAAAAAAACTATGATGGATTAATCTTTTTCATAATGATATCAATAGTATTTTTCAAGGATTCATTGGATTTGATATCTTTAGCTATCTTATCCACACCATGCTTAACAGTTGAATGGTCTCTCTTTCCCATAAAATTACCAATGGTGTAAAGAGGTACATCTGTCATATATCTACAGAGGTACATTGCAACCTGACGAGGAAAAGCTATTTCATTATTACGTCTCTGAGATGAAATATCAGCAGGTGTAATACCATAATGTTCAGCAACAACCTGAATGATAAGTTCAGGAGTAACTTCACGCTGGGCATTAGGTGAAATAATATCTTTAAGAACATCCTCAGCAAATGATAAACTAATATCAGTATGAGTAAGCTTGGAGTAAGCAACCAGCTTAGTTAATGAACCCTCAAGCTCTCTGATGTTAGATTTAACATTGGAAGCAATGTAGTCAAGTATTTCATTATCAATTCTATAACCTTCAAGCTCTGCCTTTTTGTGAAGGATAGCCATTCTGGTCTCATAGTTAGGAGGAGAAATATCCACCAAAAGTCCCCATTCAAGACGGGAACACAATCTTTCATTAAGAGTATCAAATTCCTTAGGAGGTCTGTCAGAAGATATAATAATCTGCTTCTTGGATTCTCTAAGGGTATTAAAGGTATGGAAAAATTCATCCTGTGTACTTTCCTTACCAATAATGAACTGGATATCATCAATAAGTAAAACATCTACATTACGATATTTTTCACGAAAATTCTTATTACTTGTACTCTTCTCATTTTTAATAGATTCAATAAGCTCGTTAGTAAATACTTCAGAAGTAACATACATAACCTTAAGTGAAGGATTATTATTAAGTATAAAATTACCTATTGAATGCATAAGGTGGGTTTTACCAAGACCAACCCCTCCGTAAATAAAAAGTGGATTATATGAGGTAGCTCCAGGTGATTCTGCAACAGCAAGTGAACCTGCATGTGCTATATTATTATTTTCACCAACAACAAAGGTATCAAAAGTGTACTTTGGATTAATTCCTGCTGCTGCATAATCAATTTCAATTTTGTTATATTCAAATTCCTTCATTGAAGACTTGTCCGCTGAAGAATTAACATCATAAGCTGAAATAAATTTAATGTCTATTTCATGATTAAGAAATTCGGAAACAGTAACTTTAAAATCAAATATGTATTTTCTTTCGATGTAATTAAGTCCTCTCTGTTCTCCCGGAACAACAATGGTTAATATATCATTTTCAAGAGAATAAGGTTTGAGAGGAAGAATCCATGTTTTGAAAGAAACATCGGACATATCAAATTCAGTTTTCATTGTCTGTAGGATTTTGTCCCACTTATTAACGATTTCTGTAAACATTACTTTTCTCCAAATCTAAAAAATAAGCCTAATAGCCACCTAAACATTTTACCCTATTTTCGTAAATTTTTCAACTTAAATAGGTTTTTTTGGTGGATTAATGAAAAACTTAATTGTGGATAAGTAAAAGCCTTTAAAAGGGATATAAAATGGGATTTTGGGGAAGTTTTACCCGACTTATCCACAAGTTATCCACAAATTGTTGATAAATTTAGTAAAAAAATTAAATGTTTCACTTGACTTTATAAGATAAAGTGAATAGAATTAGAATGATGTTCTTTGATATAAGGACATACTATATCATAATAGGAGGTGTATTTATAATGAAGATGACATTTCAGCCAAAGAAGAGATCAAGATCTAAGGTTCATGGTTTCAGAAAGAGAATGAGCACTGCAGGCGGAAGAAAAGTTCTTGCTGCTAGAAGAGCAAAAGGAAGAAAAGTATTATCAGCATAGGCCGCAGATGTTGTGGCCTTTTTGTTTCACTATTATATATAGTAGAAACACGAAAAGGATGGTTGCATGAACGGATATGAATCATTGAAAAATTATAGAAATTTTCAAAATGTTTATAAGAATGGAAAGTCTTATGCTAATAAATATCTGGTTATGTACGTTTTGGAGAATCGAACGGATATTAACAGAGTTGGAATATCTGTGAGTAAAAAAGTCGGGAATAGTATTGTCCGACACCGGTTGACACGATTAATTCGTGAGAGCGTCCGGTTGAATGTTGAAAATATTGAAAAAGGATATGACATAGTAATTATAGCCCGTGTAAATCTTAAAGGTAAAAAGTTTGCTGAGACTGAAAGTGCCTTTTTACATCTGTCTAAATTACATGGTATAAGGAAATTTTAGAAATGGAGGTCCATTTATATGAAAAAATTTTTTATATCATTAATTAAGTTTTATCGTAAATATTTGTCACCATTAAAAAAACACGCAACATGTATATACACACCAACATGCTCCGAATATGCTATTACTGCAATTGAAAAATATGGAGCATTTAAAGGTGGATTTATGGCTTTATGGAGAATTTTAAGATGTAATCCTTTTGCTAAGGGAGGGTATGATCCGGTTCCATAGAGAAATTCGAGAATCCGTATTGGATATTAAGGAGTAAAACATGATTTTATTATCTACAGAAACAGGATTCCTTAAGCCATTTGCATGGATACTTGGAAAGATTATCGATCTTTTATTCAAGATGGTAGATGCAATTCCTTGGGATGCTTTACCTGTATTGGGTATTTGTGTAATCCTGTTTACAATAATCATAAGATTAATTTTAATGCCAATGACAATTAAGCAGCAGAAATTCTCTAAATTGTCAAATATGATGAATCCTGAAATTCAGGCGATTCAGGCAAAATACAAAGATAAAAGAGATAATGCGTCAATTGCTAAGATGAATGAAGAGACTAAGGCTGTATATGAGAAGTATGGAACTTCTCCAACAGGCGGATGTCTTACAATGATTATTCAGCTTCCAATTATGTTTGCGTTATATCGTGTTATCTATAAGATTCCGGGTTATGTAAGTAAAATAAAAGGTTTATTTACAAATAGTGCAGGAAATGGTATTGCCGATAAGATTATGAGCATTGATGGATATGAGCAGCTTATGGTTGATGCCAGCCTTGTAGAAAAAACTACAGCTGTTGATACTACCAATGAGCTTATCGATGTAATGTATAATTTTTCTAACTCCCAGTGGGACAAGGTAATGGAGATTTTTGCTGAGCACGGAATAGAGTTTGGCGAATCTGTTGACCAGTTATTTAGTTATACTAATTTCTTTGGAATAAGTTTAACTCAGAATCCGGGATGGAGATTTACTGTTGACGGACATTTTAACTGGGCTTTATTAATTCCTGTACTTGCAGGTGTTTTCCAGTTTTTAAGTGTTAAGTTAACAGAAACCCGTAATAAGGTTAACATTAATAATGACGAAAACCCAATGGCTAATTCAATGAAGGTTATGAATATGGTTATGCCTATTTTATCAGCAGTATTCTGTGTGTCATTCCCTTCATGTATTGGTATTTACTGGATTACGGGTTCAATTGTACAGATTATTCAGCAGTTCTTTATCAATAGATATATGGATAGAATTAATGTTGAAGAAATGGTGCAGAAAAATATTGAGAAGGCTAATGAAAAACGTAAGAAAAAAGGTCTTCCACCTCAGAAAATGGTTAATGGAGCTTCTGTTTATGCTGAAGAGGTTAAAAAAGTTGAAGCAAGAGAAGCAAGAAAAGGCCAGCGAGATGAGGAAATTAAAAAATCTACAGATTATTACAACCAGACTAATGATAAGAAGCCGGGAAGCTTAGCAGCCAAGGCAAATATGGTTAGGTTGTATAATGAAAAAAATAATAAAAAATAATAGAGGAATGTCTTATGGAAAAATTAGAATTTACCGGAAAAACGGTTGATGAAGCATTAACAAATGCCCTTATAAAACTCGAGACAACCAGTGATAAAGTAGAGTATGAGGTTGTTGAAAAAGGCTCTTCAGGCATTCTTGGTTTTATTAATAGTAAGCCTGCCAAAATTCTTGCATGGAAAAAAGCTACAATGGAGGATAGTGTAAGAACTTTCCTTAATGATGTTTTTGCTGCAATGGATTTAAAGGTTACTATTGAAATGACAGTGGATGAAGAAGAAAACATAATTAATATTAATCTTGTTGGTGATGATATGGGTGTTCTCATTGGTAAAAGAGGACAGACTCTTGATTCATTACAGTATTTAGTTAGTTTGGTAGCTAAAAAAGAAGGCGAAAAGTTCTATAGAGTTAAGCTTGATACAGAGAACTACAGAGATAGAAGAAAAGCTACTCTTGAATCTCTTGCTAAGAACATCGCGTATAAGGTTAAGAGAACAAGAAGACCTGTTTCTCTTGAACCTATGAATCCTTATGAAAGAAGAATTATCCACTCAGCTCTTCAGGGAGACAGATATGTTTCAACTAAGAGCGAGGGTGAAGAACCTTTCAGACATGTAGTAGTTGTATTAAAGAAGTAGCCCTCTAGAGATAGTTATGGGCAGTTAGAGGGATGTGATTATTCACATCCCTCTATGTATATAGAAAGGAAATTAATTTTGAAAGAAACAATTGCAGCAATTGCAACAGGAATGTCCAATTCGGGAATAGGCATAATAAGAATAAGTGGTCCACAAGCTATTGAAGTAGTGGACAAGCTTTTTGTGTCTAAAAAAGGTAATAAAAAACTTATTAATATGAAGTCCCACACTATTCATTATGGAAACATTGTTTTTGACGGCGATGTACTGGATGAAGTGCTTGTCATAATAATGAAAGCACCAAATACATATACCAGAGAAGATGTAGTAGAAATAGATTGCCATGGCGGAGTCTATGTAATGAAAAAAATTCTTAATGCAGTATTTAAGTCAGGAGCACGTCCTGCAGAACCGGGTGAATTTACCAAAAGAGCGTTTCTTAACGGAAGAATTGATTTGTCCCAGGCAGAGGCTGTAATTGATATTATAAATTCTAAAAATCAATATGCTTTAAGAAACTCTCTTAAGCAATTAAATGGAAAATTATCAGAGAAAATTAGCGAAATCAGAGCTGAAATTCTCGAAAATATAGCTTTTATTGAAGCCGCTTTAGATGACCCTGAGCACATTTCATTGGATAACTTTGGGGATAAATTGTTGATAACTGTGGAAAATGCGGTGAATAAAGTGGATAACTTGTTGAAAACTGTAGAAAATGGAAAGTTATTCACACAAGGAGTGAAAACAGTTATTATAGGAAAGCCTAACGCAGGTAAGTCAAGCATTCTCAACGTTTTAAGTGGCAGAGAACGTGCAATTGTAACAGATATTGCAGGAACTACAAGAGATGTTTTAGAGGAACAGATTAATCTGGATGGAATTACTCTTAATCTTGTGGATACTGCCGGTATCAGAAAGACCTGTGATGTAGTTGAAGAAATAGGAGTGGAAAGAGCCAAGGCAATTGCCAAGGAAGCAGATTTGATTTTATATGTTGTGGACTCTTCTACTACCATGGATGAAAACGATTATGAAATTTTATCCCTTATTAAAGATTATAAAACAGTAATTCTATTAAATAAAACGGACCTCACAGGAGTAACTAGTGAAGAAGATATTAACAAAATAATTGATGCTAAGGTTATTCCTGTGTCAGCAAAAGAGCAGACAGGAATTGAAATTTTATCCCAGCATATAGTTGAACTTTTCACTAACAAAGAAATAGATTACAATGATGAAGTATATATTTCTAATGAAAGAGACAAGGTTGCTCTTGACAATGCGTTGGAAAGTCTTAGACTTGTAATTAGAAGTATTAATGATGGTATGCCTGAAGATTTTTATACCATCGATTTGATGAATGCATATACAGAATTAGGCAAAGTAATTGGAGAAGCCCTTGAGGACGATTTGGTTAATGAGATTTTTGGCAAATTTTGTATGGGAAAATAATTTTGGCAGGTAAATTTTATGTATGTTGTAGAGGAATATGATGTTGCTATAGTGGGTGCCGGACATGCTGGTTGTGAGGCAGCCCTTGCATGTGCAAGACTTGGTTTGTCCACAATTATGTTTACAGTTAGTGTGGAAAGTATTGCCCTTATGCCTTGTAATCCTAATATTGGTGGCAGCTCCAAGGGTCATCTGGTTAGGGAAATAGATGCTCTTGGTGGGGAAATGGGCAAAAATATTGATAAAACTTTTATTCAGTCCAAGATGCTTAATAGCTCCAAGGGTCCAGCTGTGCATTCTCTTCGTGCTCAGGCGGATAAGGCAAGTTATACCCAGTCTATGAGGGATGTTTTAGAAAATACAGATAATCTTACCATTAGACAGGCTGAGGTTTCTGAAATTTTGGCTGAAGACGGGGTTGTTAAGGGTGTTAAGACTTTTTCCGGAGCACATTATTATACCAAAGCAGTTGTTTTGTGTACAGGAACATATCTACAGGCAAGATGTATTTATGGCGATATCAGTTATAATACAGGTCCTAATGGCTTGTTACCTGCCAACCACCTTACATCATCTTTGGAAAATTTAGGAATAGATATTCTTCGTTTTAAGACAGGTACACCTGCCAGAGTTGATGGAAGAAGTATTGATTTTAGTAAAATGGAAGAACAGCTTGGAGATGAGAGAATTGTACCTTTTTCATTTTCAACGGACCCGGATTCTGTTCAGAAGGAACAGGTGTCCTGCTGGTTAACTTATACTAATGAAGATACTCATGAAATAATTAGAAATAATATTGACCGTTCACCACTTTATTCAGGTGTTATTCATGGAACAGGTCCGCGTTACTGCCCTTCTATTGAAGACAAAGTTATGCGATTTGCAGATAAGGATAGACATCAGGTGTTTATTGAGCCGGAAGGATTATATACTAATGAATATTATCTTGGGGGAATGAGTAGCTCTCTTCCTGAAGATGTTCAATATGCAATGTATAGAACTGTTCCAGGTCTTGAAAATGCCAGAATTGTAAGAAATGCTTATGCAATTGAATATGATTGTATTAATCCTATTCAGCTTAAGCCTTCCCTTGAGTTTAAGAAAATATCAGGACTGTTCTCCGGTGGACAGTTAAATGGTAGTTCAGGCTATGAAGAAGCTGCAGCTCAAGGTTTGATAGCAGGAATTAATGCTGCAATGAAAGTAAAAGGGAAGGAACCTTTAGTTCTTGACCGTTCAGAAGCATATATTGGTGTTCTTATTGATGATTTGGTAACTAAGGAAAATAAAGAGCCTTATAGAATGATGACAAGCAGAGCTGAATACAGACTTTTGTTGCGTCAGGATAATGCTGATATTCGTCTTTATAAAAAAGGATATGAGGTAGGACTTTTATCTCAGGAAAGATATGATGAGGTTTGTACAAAAATTAATCAAATTGAAGAAGAGCTTAATCGTCTTAAAAAAGTAACTGTTGGAGGCAATGAAAAGGTTAATAATCTTCTTAAGAGTCTTAACAGTACCACTCTTAATAATGGAATTAGTCTTGCTGAGCTTATTAAAAGACCGGAACTTAATTATGATATTTTGAAGGATCTGGATCCGGATAGACCAGAACTTAGAGCTGATGTTAGGGAACAGGTTAACATTAATCTCAAGTATGAAGGCTACATTTCCAGAGAATTAAGACAGGTTGAACATTTTAAGAAATTAGAAGGAAAATTAATACCTGAAAATATAGATTATGATGATATTGGAAGTTTAAGAATTGAGGCAAGACAGAAATTAAAAAATTATATGCCAAGGTCTATTGGACAGGCTTCCAGAATATCAGGAGTGTCCCCGGCGGATATATCTGTATTGTTGGTATATATGGAGCAAAAGCGGAGGTAATATGAGCAATTATTTGAAGGATAGTCTTGAAAGTATCGGACTTGAACCATCTGATTCAATAATTATGCAGCTCAATAAGTATTATGAAATGCTTGTTGAAAAAAATAAAGTAATGAATCTTACAGCCATAACTGAATATGAGGAAGTTGTTATTAAACATTTTATTGATAGTATACTTATTTCCAAGGTTTTTGACATGGATAAAATAAATTCAATAATTGATGTAGGAACAGGCGCCGGTTTTCCTGGAGTGGTACTTAAAATATTTTATCCTGAAAAGAAGATTACCTTATTAGATTCTCTTAATAAAAGAATTAATTTCTTAAAAGAAGTTGGTGACGAACTTGGGCTTTCAAAGCTTAACTGTCAGCATGGACGAGCTGAAGATTTTGCAAGACTTCCTAAAGAAAGAGAAGGCTACGATTTATGTGTATCCAGAGCTGTTGCCAATCTCTCCACTCTTTTGGAGTATTGTCTTCCTTTTGTTAAAAAAGGCGGATACTTTGTAGCATACAAAGCTGAAGATTGTAAGGATGAGATTAATGCTGCTTCTAATTCTGTTAAACAGCTTGGAGGTGTGATAGAGGAAACAATATTCTATAATATACCTAACACTGATATTACCAGAGCTTTTGTAATTATTAGGAAAGTAAACAATACTAATAAAAAATATCCAAGAAAAGCAGGATTACCATCAAAAGAACCTTTAAAATAATAATTGGAGGAAATTATGTTCCTATATAATAACGATAAGAAAAATATTGCAAGAATTATTAGCTTTTTAATGGAAATTAAAGATTCCTATCGTTCACAGCTAAATATGATTGAAATTGATATTTCCAGAATAACTAAGACTATAGAAGAGTCAAAAAATAATTTGCAAGACATTAAAGCTTCAATGGATACCTCATATATGATTTTGTCTTCATCTCAGGTTGCAAAAGTAAATGAGTTTGCTGAAATTGATTCTCTTCAGGAAATTATTAATTTACGAGAGATGGAATTAACTGATTTGAAGATTAGACAGGAAGAACTGTTGGAAAAGCTTTCAGAAGTTGAAGAAGTCATTGCTTGTGCTAATGCAGTCAGAGAAGTACTTAAAGATAAAAGTTTCACGTGAAACATTCGCGTGGAGCTTTTTCTTGTTATGATGAACTGTTTTGTGATTGCCTCTTGAATCACAGTTTATTCTACTTCATTCACTATGAGATTATAACCAATGTTTCACGTGAAACATAATATAAAATTAAGAAATAAACTATGGAATTACAATCTGTAAAGTGTTATAATAGAGGAACACGATGCAGATGGAGGAAAGCTATGGGAAGAATAATTGCTGTTGCCAACCAGAAGGGTGGAGTTGGCAAAACTACTACATCAATTAACTTATCGGCATGTCTAGCTGAAGCGGGTCAGAAAGTACTGGTTGTAGATGTGGACCCTCAGGGAAATACTACCAGCGGACTTGGCGTAGATAAGAATAATGTCGAAAATACCATATATGAGCTTATGTTAGGTGAATGTACGGTAAATGAGTGTATTATCAAAAATGTTTTGGACAATTTAGATGTTATGCCTTCCAATGTAAATTTGGCAGGTGCAGAGATAGATTTGATAGGTGTGGATGAAAGAGAATATATTTTACAGAAGGAAATAAATAAAGTCAGAGATAATTATGATTTTGTTATTGTGGATTGTCCACCTTCTTTGTCCATGCTTACGGTTAACGCAATGACTGCATCTGATACAGTTTTGGTGCCAATTCAGTGTGAATATTATGCTTTGGAGGGATTATCCCAGCTTATTCATACAATTAATCTGGTTAAGAAAAGACTTAATCCTGATTTGGAGATGGAGGGAGTTGTATTTACGATGTATGATGCACGAACCAATCTTTCTCTTCAGGTTGTGGAGAATGTTAAGGAAAATCTTAAGCAGACAATATATAAGACAATTATTCCTAGAAATATCAGACTTGCGGAGGCGCCAAGCCACGGTGTACCAATCAATTTATATGATCCAAAATCAGCAGGTGCAGAAAGCTATAGATTGTTGGCTGATGAAGTTATACATAGAGGAGAAGATGAATAATGGCAGTTAAAAAGGGATTAGGAAAAGGACTTGGCAATCTTATTCCAGATTCAGGAAATGTAGAAGCTAAGACTGAGACTAAAGTAGTTGAAAAAATAGTAGAAAAAATTGTTAAGGAGCCGGCGGAGGTTGTTCTTAATATTAATGAGGTTGAACCAAACAGGGATCAGCCTAGACATAATTTTGATGAAGATGCTTTGTTGGAGTTATCTGAATCCATTAAGCAATATGGAATTATTCAGCCTCTTATTGTTAAAAAAAGAGAAAAATACTATGAAATTATTGCCGGTGAGCGTAGATGGAGAGCTGCTAAGATGGCAGGTCTTAAGAAAGTTCCTGTTGTAATCAAGGATTACAGTAATCAGGAGATTATGGAGGTTGCTCTCATTGAGAACATTCAGAGAGAGGACCTTAATCCTATCGAAGAAGCTCTTGCATATCAGAGATTAATCCAGGAATATAGTCTTAAGCAGGACGAGGTTGCAGAGAAAGTATCCAAGAGCCGTGCTGCGGTTACCAATGCTATGAGACTTCTAAAACTGGATGACAGAGTACAGAAGATGCTTATTGATGATATGATTTCCAGCGGACATGCCAGAACTTTACTTGGAGTCGAAAACGGTGAGGACCAGTACAATATGGCAATGGAAGTATTCGACAGAAAGTTGAGCGTTAGAGAAACTGAGAAATTAGTTAAGGCATATAATAATCCGGTTAAGAAAGCTCCAAAAGCGCTTCCGGAAAATGATTTTATATATAGAGATATGGAAGAGCAGTTAAAGATGGCAGTTGGAACTAAAATTGTTATCAAGAATAAGGATAAAAGCAAGGGGAAAATAGAAATTGAATATTATTCCCAGGATGATTTTGAAAGAATTGTAGACTTGCTTAAGCGTAAATAATACTGGAGGGAGAAATAATGACACAGTTTATTAACTTAATTAAAGAAAATGATGCATATATTATTATTGGATTAGTTGTTTTAGTAATAGCATTAATAGCAGTAGTAATATATAATATGATTGCATTTGACAAGCTTAAGAAGAAGCACGAGGCATTCCTTACGGGAAGAGATGGAAATAATCTTGAGGAAGTTGTATTAAGAAGATTTAAAGAGATAGACAGTCTTAAGGTGCAGGCTAAAAACAATAAGGCTAGTATAGACGCAATCAATGAAGAGATGCTTTCCGTATATAAGAAAGTCGGCATTGTTAAATATGATGCATTTAATGAAATGGGGGGCAAACTTAGCTTTGCTTTGGCGATGCTTGATAAGTGTAACAATGGATACTTAATCAACGCAATGCACAGCAGAGAGGGTTGCTATACGTATATTAAGGAAATTGTAAAAGGGGAAAGCTACATTACATTATGTGATGAAGAGAAGAAAGCCCTTACCGAAGCTATTAATTCAGACAGTAATGTTGTTGAATAAAAGTGGAGGTATATTGAATGAAGAATGTAGATGTTAATAATATTCCTGAAAATGCAATTTTAGCTAGGAGTGTGATTAATGATAGTGGCGTGGTGCTTTTAAATGACGGAGTTAAGGTCACCCAGGAAATAGTTGCCAAGCTCATAGATAACAAAATTAATTCTGTTTGGGTACGAGTTGAATCTATAGAAGTAGATAGTTTTTCTACAGAAGCAATTAATAAGGATATTCGTGTCAGCATTGAGCAGGCGATTAGCAACAGAATCCGGTTTAATGATGATTCAGAGATGAGAGAAGTTTCAGAAGAAGCATACAATATAATTAAGAATGTCATTGAAGATGACAATGTGGCGGATTGTATGTTTGAAATTAAGAAAAAAAGTACAGACATATATACCCATATGATAGATGTTGCGGTTATGTCCGTTGTTATGGGAATTAAGATGCGACTTGATAATGAACAGCTTCGGATAATAGGAATGGGGGGACTTTTACATGACATTGGATTATGCGATATTGATTTAAATTATTATGATGTTGAAATAGAAGAGACAATCTCAGCAGATAAAATGACATATCGCCGTCATGTGATTCAAGGATATGAAATAATTAATGGTCATGACTGGACACCGGAGCTTGTAAAATTAGTTGTTCTTTCCCATCATGAGAGAGAGGACGGAAGTGGTTATCCATTCCATAAAAAAAGTGAGAGAATTCCTACAGAGGTTAAAATTGTCTCGATATGTGATTATTTTGATGAGCTTGTTAACGGAATTGGATATAGAAAGAGAAAGGTTAATGAGGTAATTGAGTATTTAAGAACTATAGGAGCCTATCTTTTTGACTACGAAGTGGTGAATTTAGTAATTAATAATATTGCATGGTTTCCAAATAAAAGCCATGTAATAACTAACGAAGGAGATGAAGCGGTGGTTGTTTCCCAGAACAGGGGACTTCCGGACAGACCGGTAATTCGTCTCATTAAGGATGCAAATGGTAATCCTTATGAAGAAGAAATCATTCGTGATTTAACTGAGTATTTAACGTTATTTATAACAGATTCAGTAGAATAGATTTAGGAGGAAAAATATGTTAGATATGAGATTTGTCAGAGAAAATCCTGACATTGTAAAAGAAAATATCAAAAAGAAATTCCAGGATGCAAAGCTTCCATTAGTTGATGAAGTAATTGCCCTTGATGAGGAGTCAAGAGCTGCCAAGCAGGAAGCTGATAATTTAAGAGCAGAGCGCAATAAATTATCTAAGCAGATTGGCGCATTAATGGGACAGGGCAAGAGAGAAGAAGCCGAAGAGGTTAAAAAACAGGTAACTGCCAATTCAGAGAGACTTGCTGAACTTGAAGTAAAGGAAGCGGAGCTTGAAGAAAAAGTTAAAAAGATAATGATGGTAATTCCTAATATTATTGACCCAAGCGTTCCAATTGGAAAAGATGACAGCGAAAATATTGAAATTCAGAAATATGGAGTGCCTGTTGTCCCTGATTTTGAAATTCCATATCATTCAGAAATTATGGAAACATTTAATGGAATTGACCTTGACAGCGCAAGAAAGGTTGCAGGTAATGGTTTCTATTATCTTATGGGAGATATTGCTAGACTTCATTCTGCCGTTATTTCCTATGCAAGAGATTTTATGATTGACAGAGGCTTCACATATTGCATTCCTCCTTTTATGATTAGAAGTGAGGTTGTTACAGGTGTTATGAGCTTTGCTGAAA
>CAZNUK010000047.1:0-18608 GCA_964576255.1 uncultured Butyrivibrio sp. | reverse complement strand
CGAACCCTTCGAGCACAGGATTGCGAGACGGGGGCGAGTGGCGTCCGGGGGACGCCTGTTTACGAGCCGACCGAGCCGGAGGCGAGACCGAACCCTTGTATCACAAGGTTCGAAACTCGCTCCGGCTTGGTCTTATGCGCAAAATAGCTCTCCTTTCGGAGAGCTATTTTGGGTATAAAAATAAGCGCGAGACGGGGATCGAACCCGCGACCTTCTCCTTGGCAAGGAGACGCTCCACCACTGAGCCACTCGCGCATTTATATGTTGCCTTGCGACAACCACAAGTGATAATATACTATAGGAACGAGACTTTGTCAATAAGAAATTTACAATTATTTCATTTAGTATTTGCGAGGAGCTTATGGTAAACTTTACAATAGAAACAACAATTGATGAAACCACATATTTAAGCATCAAAAAAATCTTTTATGCTTGTAGCAACTTTGATGAAATCTCTTATGTAATTCCAATTTATGAAGATTTACAAGAATATGCTACCATTATTTTTGCATGGAAGGACCAAGAAGTTATCGGTTTTATATGGAATACCGATGCCTCACTTAATGAAGCCTTTGGAATGGTGGTTCCTGTTTTCAGGCGACAGGGAATTTTTAGCCAACTTATATCCTGTCTTTCAAAAAAACTTACCGAAGACATTTCTATTACATTTTATGGGAAACCGGAGTATTTACTTATGAAACAATGCGCCGATAGACTTGGGTACGTGCTTAACAATGAAGAATTACTTATGGTATATGAAGGCAATAGTTGTCAGAGAGAATGGCCCCATGATGTTGAGGAAGAAAACAACCAATTCTATTATTACTTGGGGGATGAGCTTATCGGTTACTGTTCACTTTATGAAACTGACAGCACCATCAATATATATGATGTACTGGTGTTGGAGCCATTCCGTGGCCAAGGTTATGGTGAGCAAATAATTCGAGACATACTGTGGAATGTCTGCAACTCCCACAAAGAAATTATTTTACAGGTATCCGCCAATAATAAGGCGGCCGTGCGCTGTTATAATAAATGTGGTTTTGCCATCAAGGATTCTATCGTATTTTACACCAAAGGAGTATCAGATGAAAAAAGAAATTAAATTCATCAATTACAAAAAATATATATTTATCCTAGCGATTCTTGTTCTTGCAATAGTGATTTTAAATATTATGTATCGCACCAATACTGTTTTTGCAACAAGCTATTCCAATAACATTTATCCTTATTGGGCAAAAACCTTGGGGGCGTTGTTTGGACTTTTGCCTTTTTCGGTTTTTGAATTCTTAATTGTGGGAGCGATTATTTTTGTATTATTTTTTGTGGTGAAACTAATTGTTATTTTGATTAAAAATCATGAAAAAAGCACCCGCTTTTATTTCTGGTATCATCTTAAAAAGTATTTGCTTAACCTTGGTGTTATTGCTTTGTCCGCGCTATTAATGTACACAGTTACCTGCGGAATCAATTATTACAGACTACCCTTTTCCGTAAGTGCCAATATAACTGTGACGGAACATTCAATTGAGGATTTGGAAAAACTCTGCCGCTTATTAGCCAAGGATTTGAATGAATACAGCCAATACATAGATACTGATGTTGAAGGATTTTTTACTACGGATAATGTTGATATGTCAAAAGAAGCCAGCCTTGCTATGGAGGCTCTTGCTGTAAAATATCCTTGTCTCACTGATTTTTATCCTGATGCAAAGCCTGTTTTTTTCTCCAAATTTATGTCATATTCAGGAATTGCAGGGATATACTCGCCATTTACAATTGAGGCAAATTACAACAATCATATGCCTGACATTGAAAAGCCTATGACTATATGCCACGAATTGTCACATTTGAGTGGTTATATGTTAGAGGACGAGGCTAATTTTATTGGTTATCTTGGTTGCATCACGTCCGACAATTATGCATTTAAATACAGCGGTACATATATTGCATTTATATATGCTTCCAATGCTTATTTTGAATATGGTGATATTGACACATATATGGAAATAATGGATTCTCTATATCCGCAGGTTCATAAAGATATGGAGCACCACAGTGAGTATTGGTATTCAGATGAGATAAATATCGAAATTGAGATTGGCGGTGAAGAAATTTCCATTTCGGACGTATCCTCCGATATTAATAATAATTACCTGCAAATGAATGGTCAGAGTAATGGTATCCAAAGCTACGACCATGTTACTGATCTTTTGCTGGCATACTACTCTGACCAAATAAAATAATTTCACGCCGGAGTGGCCTTATTGGATAAGACCCAGCTCCGGCATATTTTCTTGTATTGTTTTGTCCGGCACCAATAAATCCACAGCCTGTGGCAGCACACTTATGGATACCTTGGTGTGGGAATCTCCGTATTCACCATCAAGTGACCACGCAACAGGTTTGGTACTCTCAATAATCAGCTGGTCCGTCTTAAAGCGTTCAACCATAGGACTATCTTCATTTTTGGAAAGCATTCCCGTTGCTATATTCTGCATATCAATAGGATTTTTCGGTTCTCTTACAAAAGTTACCTCCAAAAGGCCGTCATTGAGACAGACTTCGTGGCCGCAAATCCCCTTAATTCCTCCTACTGATTTAGCGTTGGATACCATTCCATATATAAAATTACCTGTAATAATATGATTGCCATTACGAATGGTCATATTATAACTTTCTATCTTAGAAAGACTTTTCAGACTTTCAAAAATATATGCCTGATGTCCCATAACGTTTTTGGTGCTCTGAGGCGTGCTGTATGACACATCGCTAAAAACGCCAAAGGCTGCTACATAATTAAAAAATCTGTCGTTGAATTTACCAATATCACAGGCAAAAGTTTTACCTTTCACAATTACTCCCGCTGCCTTCTCCATGGACTTAGGGAGTCCCAGTGTTACCGCAAAATCATTAGTGCTTCCTGCAGGAATGTATCCGATTCGAGGTCTTATACTCCAGTTAGTTATTACTGCGCCTATAACCTCATTAAGTGTACCATCACCACCGCTACATACGATACAATCAAATTGACCGTCAGCGTCCTTTATCCTGTTATATGCATCCATTGTGCTCTGGGTAGGATATGTTGTAATTTCATATCCCGCTTTAGTAAAAATATCAATCATCTCAGCCAGCTTTGCCTTAATAAGCCCTTTTCCTGAATATGGATTAAATACAAACAACATTTTCTTCATCTATCTATCCCACTTATCGCAGAGCGAATTAATCTGGTCCGCGAATTTAGCCAAATCCTTATTGGCTCCCCCTTCATTATGTTTTATTACCGTCATAAGACGCTTGCCAGCTGCCATAAGTCGCTCAAATACTTCTGATGCTCTTCTGCCTGATGTAACCGGCTTTTCAATTCTATGCTTAATGCCCTCCTTGATGCATTCACCGGTCACCAAATCATATGCCGCACCGGAAAAAGGTGCTATTGCATTAAGTCCGTTTTCGTCCATAAGGCATTTGGTAAAGTCGTCGCACACTCCATCTTCACCATGAACAACGAAAACAATCTTTGGCTTAGGCTCAAAGGAATTAACCCACCTGAGCAGGCCATCCTTATCCGCGTGACCGCTGACTCCTTCTAACTTAACAATCTCCGCCTGAACCTCAATAGTTTCACCAAAAAGCTTAACCTCTGTAACCCCGTCCAAAAGCATCCTTCCAAGAGACCCCACCGCCTGGTAGCCTACAAATACCACTGTACTGTTTTTGCGCCACAGGTTATGTTTAAGGTGATGTCTGATTCTTCCTGCCTCACACATTCCGGATGCAGAAATAATTACCTTAGGTCTGTTGTCAAAATTAATTGCTTTTGAATCATCACTTGTAATTGAAAGTGTAAGCCCCGGAAATCTAATAGGATTAATTCCGTTTCTTACCATTTCTAAGGATTCCTCGTCAAAGCAGCATTCCTCATTATTGTTAAAAATCTTGGTGGCTTCCACAGCCAGAGGACTATCCACATATACTGCAAAATTATCAAAGCCCTTAACAAGCTGTTTTTCCTTAATCTTGCGGAAATAGAAAAGCATCTCCTGTGTTCTTCCCACTGCAAAAGCAGGAATTACCACATTACCACCCCGTTCAAAGGTTCTCTGGGTAATTGCCGCAAGCTCTGCTACATAATCGGTTTCTTTGTTGTGGTATCTGTCTCCATAAGTAGATTCCATAACCACGTAGTCGGCTTCTTCAATATACTCCGGGTCCTTAATAATAGGTCGGTTAACATTACCTATATCACCGGAAAATACAATCTTACGGTTGTATGCACCTTCTGTAAGCCATATTTCAATGCTTGCTGAACCAAGGAGATGCCCCGCATCTGAAAATCTTATATCAATCCCTTCACACAGGCTGATTTTGGTTCTGTATTCACAAGAAACAAAATGCTCCAGAACTCCCACCGCATCATTCATGCAGTACAATGGTTCTTCCGCTCTCTGTCCCGCTCTTTTGGCTTTACGATTCTTCCATTCAGCTTCAGTTTCCTGAATATGCGCCGAATCTCTAAGCATAATATTACAAAGTTCCAGTGTAGCCTCTGTGGCTAACACCTGCCCTCTGAATCCTCTGGCGTACAAAAGTGGCAAAAGCCCAGCATGGTCAATATGGGCATGCGTCAAAAGAACATAGTCGATATCCGAAACATTTACCGGTATTTCCTGGTTCTCATAAACATCCGTGCCCTGCTCCATGCCACAATCCACAAGGATATTCTTACCGCAGGCATTAAGAAAATGGCAGCTTCCGGTAACCTCGTGGTCAGCACCAACAAATGCAAGTCTCATATAAATCGCACCCTTTCAGTTTTTGTCCTTTATTTATTATACATCAAAATTCTATAGACGGATAGAAATATTTGGTTTAAAATACTTTTTGTAAAAAATAAAAAGAAAAGAGGACTATTATGGATTTTTTATTCAACCTTCAAAATCTTCGTAATCCTGTATTGGACAAGATAATGTCCGTCTTAACTCACCTTGGAAGTGAGCTTATTGTAATCGGCGTCTTGTGTGTAATGTACTGGTGTATTAACAAAAAAACAGCCTACAAGCTGTGCTTCACTTATTTTATTTCCGGTCTTGCTGTACAGGGGCTTAAAATAGCATGCAGAATCGAAAGACCTTGGGTAAGAGATTCCAGACTGTACCCTGTTGAAGCTGCCAAAGAAGGAGCAACCGGCTATTCCTTCCCAAGTGGACATACCCAGAGTTCTACCGGACTATTTGCTTCTTTGTCATTTCATTTCCGCAAATTATGGGTCTACATTGTGGGCTTTGGAATCATAGCCCTCGTAATGTTTACCAGAATGTATCTGGGTTGCCACACACCTGCGGATGTACTGGTTTCTTTTGGAATTACCACTGTGGTTGCCTTTTGTGTAAATTATGCTTTTGAGCATTTTAAGGCAACTAAGAAGACCAACCTTATTGTATTTGCTCTTATCGAGATTATTTCCATAGGTCTTATCGGTTATACAGCCTATGTTGTAGCCTCAGGAAAAAGCACTACCGAGCTTGCCATGGACTGCTTTAAGGCAGCCGGAGCCGGAATCGGATTTGGTATCGGCTGGTATATCGAAGTGACTTATATTAACTTTGACCCTAAGGCAACAAAAACCATCTGGGGACAAATCCTTAAGCTGGCAGTTGGAATCGGCGTTGCCCTCCTGTTAAAATCAGGAATTAAAGCAATTAATCCGGATAGTATCGCTATAAACATTATCCGTTATGTATTAGCAGTTATATGGATTACCGGAGTATTTCCTTTTATCATTAAGAAATTCTCCAAAGAATAAATAACAGTTCTACACAGGAATTTCAATCATAAGGTCACAGTCTTTATGGACTGTGGCTTTTCCATTGGTTCCCTCTGTTATAATCTTGGCAAAATCACTACCCGTCTCTATTTCTATTGTAAAACTGACATTTTCCAAATACTCCGTATTAATAATTGTGGCATTATTATCCTCTGACAATCTCTGGATTTTCCCTACAAAAGAGTAGTCCGTCACCACGATATATCTTTCTCCCGGAACCACCTTCGCTAGCTTACTATCAAGAAGTGCATCCTTACAAGCTTTGGTATAAGCTCTCACAAGCCCTCCCGTTCCAAGAAGTGTTCCGCCAAAATATCTTGTAATAATAACCAGACAATTATAGACTCCCATCCCTGAAATCACTTCAAGCATCGGTTTGCCGGCAGTTCCCGACGGTTCTCCGTCATCACTGCATCTGGTTACTTCACTTCCCGCACCTATTACAAAAGCATAGCAGTTATGTCTGGCATCCCAGTATTTTTTTCTGGCTGCTTCTATATATTCATTGGCTTCCTGCTCAGTATTTACGCTATATACCCTTGCAATAAAACGGGATTTTTTCTCTTCATAAATTCCCTCGCCACCTTTTTTAACCACTGTTGTTCCAGGCATATAATCCTCCAAAAAAAACATCTTTGTTGCAATTATAGCATTAAATCCATAATAATTGTTAATACTTTGTTACATATTTCTTATTTTTCAGTGTTTTTCTTTATTATTATCTATTTTTTTGATATACTACTGTTGTACTTTTAAATAAGTAGAAAAGAGGTTTTTATGAATTACACTAGTAATAGTATTAAATCCACGCAGAGAAAGCTTGCTTCCCACAAAAGAAAAATGGAAGTCAGATTTGTTACTTATCTTTTTAGATTTTTTATATTGGCATGTATTTTCCTTGTTGTAGGTGTCATAAGTCTGGGTGTCGGTGCCGTTAAAGGTATTATTGATACTGCACCGGAAATAACTCTTAATGACGTAACCCCATCCCAATATAAGACTACTATCTATGATTGTAACGGAATTGCAGTTGAGACACTTGTAGCATCAGGTGCTAACCGAATTTATGTTACTATCGATGAGATTCCGGACAATCTTAAAAATGCTTTTATCGCCATTGAAGATGAGCGTTTTTATGAGCATAACGGAATTGATGCCAAGGGTATCATAAGAGCTGCTTATATTGGTGTTACCAATAATTTTCATTTTACACAGGGAGCCAGCACAATCACCCAGCAGCTTATTAAGAACAGTGTTTTTGAAGTTGAAAATGAAGATAGTACCGGTGACAGAATTAAGCGTAAAATTCAGGAACAGTATCTTGCACTGAAGCTTGAAGAGGAAGTTAATGATAAAGAAATTATCCTTGAAAACTACCTCAACACCATTAACCTTAGTAATAATAACCTTGGTGTACAGTCAGCTTCTATCAATTATTTTAATAAGGATGTTTCAGAATTAACCTTATCCGAGTGTGCTGTAATTGCCGCAACCACTCAGAATCCGTACAAGTACAACCCTATTCGTTTCCCTGAGAAAAACGCAGAGAGAATGAAGCTTGTACTCGATAGTATGCTCAAGCTTGGCATGATTACTACCAGTGAATATAATGAGGCTCTTGCAGATAATGTATACGACAGAATTATGAATAACAATGCATCTTCTACTTCTTCTGCATATTCATATTATAATGATGCACTTGTGCAGCAGATTATGGAAGACTTAATGACCCAGAAGGGTTACACCTATACTCAGGCATACAACGTGGTTTATCGTGGTGGTCTGTCAATTTACTCCTGCGAGGATTCCTCTATACAGGCTACAGTTGAAGAGATTGCCAATGACCCTGAATACTGGAATGGTTATTTATATTATGCCGTTTCATACAGAGTACAGCTTAAGCTGGAGGATTCAAGTATTATTACATTTACTGATTCCACCCTTTTAAAATATCTTCAGCAAAAATATGACGCTAATATGCAGAATTTATTTTCCACTCAGGAAGAAGCTCTTGCATATATTGAAGAATACAAGACTTCTATTACAGCAGAGACCGGTGGAACAATAATTGAAGGAAGTGAAAGTATTACTTTCACAATCGAGCCACAGCTTTCCATTACCATAATAGAGAATGACACCGGATATGTGCGCGCCATTCTTGGTGGTCGTGGTGACAAGACAGAAAGTCTTATTCTTAACAGAGCAACAGGAACCAAGAGACAGGCGGGTTCAACCTTTAAACCTCTGGCTGTATATGCTCCGGCAATAGACACGGCGGGATATTCACCGGGAACAGTAATTGACGATATCCCATACTTCTACAGTACCGGTCAGCTGGTTAAAAACTCGGATGAAGTATACAAGGGCTATGTTCCTCTTAGATATGCCCTTGCCGAATCCAGAAATATTCCTGCCCTTAAGACTTTAGAGGATATTGGAATTAACACCGGTTTGGAATATGCCAAGAACTTTGGTATTTCCACTCTGACTGACAATGACTATTACCTCCCGGTTGCTCTTGGAACATGTAATGTTACTAATTTTGAGATGACAGCCGCATATACTACTTTTGCCAATGAAGGCGTTTATATTGAGCCTGTTTTATACACAAAGGTTGTGGACCATAATGGTAATGTTATCCTTGAGAATAACATTCCAAACTCCACACAGGTTATTAAGGAGTCCACCGCATTTATGGTTAGCTCTATGATGAATACCGTTCTTAAAGAAGGTACTCTTGCAAACCTTATGCCTGGTGACCAGTTCTATGCTGCTAAGTCAGGAACCTCTCAGAACGATACCGACAAATGGGTTATTGGTTTCTCAGAGAACTACACCATGGGTATTTGGGCGGGCTTTGACAGCAACCAGCCATTTGATGGAAATATTACTCTAGCGTATATCTATATTTGGGCTGATATTATGAAGGAAATTAACGAAGGTCTGGATTCTTCTTACCCTGATATGCCAAGGGATGTTGTAAAAGTTGAAATATGCAGAGATTCCGGACTCCTTGCGGTAGAAGGTCTGTGCGATTGCGACCCAAGAGGTTCTCGTGTAACTGAAGAATATTTTGCAAAAGGCACAGAGCCTACCAGCGCATGTAATGTTCATATGAAGGTTACCTTGTGTAATGCCACCGGTCTTGTAGCTTCAGATGAATGTACTACAGGACTTAAGAAAACAGTTATCAGAATATATAAGACCATACCTGAATACACCTTCGACCATTTGGACGAGGAAAAACAGGAAGAATGGAAAGATTTTGATTTTGATGACTATAAAGTATTGGATATGCAATATGCCATAACGGACGAGGATTTGGAGAATACCTGTAGTCATGGCAAAGACAAGACTGACAAAGAAGATACCACCAAACCTAGCAACAAAAAAGAAGATTAAAGCTTTCCTAAAAAGCAAAAGGGGTTATCGGTTAATACCGATTTCCCCTTTGTTACTTACTTGGTTATTTTAATTCCCATTGATTTTTAGCAAGTTCAAGCAAATTAGCTATTTCTGTCTCATATTCTTCCAAAACAACTTGTTTACTTTCATTTAATTCGATATTTTTTTCATCATCGGTCACTAAATTACCATTTTCATCAATATATATCTGATACCAAATATTTTCTTTTTCACTATATATATCAACTCCATACATATAATAAAACATTTTCGGCCATATGTATAAAGTTACACATACACCGTTATCGGATAAAAATTCACCATTTTCATCAATTGTAACACTATATCCCTCTTCTCTTGAAACGGCAAAAAAACCATTTCCCCCAAGATATCCAGGATGCGCAACCATATATTCATATCCATCTTCTATGTGATAATAGGAGTTTTTTGCACTAACTTTACCAATTTCCTCCGCTGCCTGCATATTCTTTGAATTGCTGATATATTTACACTTGATACCAATAAACCATACAAGATTAATAATTCCAAAAACCAATAATATTCCTCCAAATAAAATAAGGAGTTTTTTACCCGTTGTCATATTTTTCATAAATTTATCACCTTTTCTTCCATCGATATTATTCTTTCATCATGTGTAACCAAAATTATTGTTTTTCCATTTTTATTAAGCAAATGAAGAAAGTCGATTACCATTTGTCCGTTTTCATAATCCAATGAACCTGTTGGTTCATCTGCCAGAATTATGTCACATTTTTTAAACAACAGCCTTGCCAATGCGACTCTTTGCTGCTCTCCGCCTGACAATTTATAAACCTTGGTATCAATAAGTTCTCCCAATCCTACCTGTGAAAGTGCTTCTTCAACCGTTACGCTATTTCGAGCTTTTTTTTGCACAAGTTCAAGATTTTTTCTAGCGGTAATATTGTCAACAAGAGCAAAATTCTGAAAAAGAAAACCTACTTTAAAGGTATAATAATCATTTTTTTTCTTCATTCTGTATATATCTACATTATCAACAATAACACTACCCGCATCCGGCTTTTCAAGTCCGCCAATCATATTTAACAAGGTTGTTTTTCCACATCCACTTTTTCCTGCAAAAACAATGAAATCACCTGTTTCAATTTTAAGAGAAAAATCTTCAAAAACAATTTTTTCTCCAAATTTTTTCGTGATATTTTTTATTTCAATCATAAACATCCTCCCTTTAATATTTGGGGAACATATTGTTTTTCAGTCCTAAGAACACATCCTACAATCAATATTAGTTCAACAACTAACAAAAACATTGTACTCAATATAATATTAAGACAATCAAACATTTTAAACATCTTACTGAAAATTACGAGTGTTATCACTGAAATTCCGGCAGTCATTATATTTAACAATATTAACTGCCAATTCTTTTTCCATATGCCATATCCAAGTACCTTCTTCAATGCCAATTCTTTTGCTTTCACAACATATTCCATTCGAATTACTGTGACAATTATAGTCATTTCCAGTGCAAACATAAAAATACTAATAACTGAATTAAGTAATACAATTCTTGATATAGAAGCTTTATACTGTTCGCATCGTTCAGTTACGCTAATAACATTTATATTATCTATTTCATAATTTTCTTCTATATAGTTAATATCTTCTTCTGAAAGTCTGTACATTATATCATTTTCACAATGTCCAAATATATCACATAATTCATTTACATTAATATTATCATCATCAAAACAAGGATATATCATTACAGGCTGTTCATATTTATCAAAACCATATATTAAATCGCTGCTTATTGATGTGTCGAAAAACAACAATTCAACTCCCGAATCATATACAACCACCTCGTAGTCCATTTCTTCTACAAATCCTGAAAATTTGCACATTGTAATTTCATATGCATCTTTGGGAATATTTTCTTTTCCTTTTGGTATGAAAATATAATACTTATTATCTTCTTTACAATACTTTTGTATTAATTCCTCAATTCCAACGGTATTTTCATTAACCAAAAAATACCTGTCACCATACTCATTTTCGGTATTGTATACTGATAGTGCAACTTTACCGAAAGAATAAAATTCATAAAAAACCTTTGATTTTATCCCGGTATGAATTTTTGCCTGTTCTTCCCAATCATCACCATCATTTTTTCCCATATCAAGCGTTAAAAATGAATATTCATCGTATTGATTAATTGTATCATACATTTTTAAATATTTACTGTTTTCTGTTACTAATTCCAAATTAACGGAAAGTGAAACAATGGTTATCATCATTGTAAAAACTTTCAAAATATAACAATTGCTTATAATTTTCAAATTAATATTTGCACCCAGCAACACTTCTTTGTATTCATACTTGAATAAAGACAAATATAAAAGAGAATTACAAATCAAAAGAATAACAAACATTAGCAGAATTGTTGTTCTCTTAAATCCAATATATACAAATTGGCTCATTAAAAAATAAATAACTAAAAACAAACCTAAATATACAATCGTATCTAAAGCAATATTTTTAATTACAATTTTCCTCATTTGCATGCCCAGCGAAATCCTGATAAAATTCTCTTTCTTTTGAAACTGAATATCTAACCATGTCAGAACAATTATACATAACAGCACCACAATCCATACTGCAATAATAAGCCAACTTATTGTATTACTATCATTTTTATGAATATATCCGGCTGCAATTGTTTCATTAAAAGTATTTCTCACATCTCTAATCTGCTCAAAATCACCTATAAAATAAAATTTTAAATTTTCACCATCCGTGTACAGTTCTTCATAGTCATAACAATGTATCTCTGAATTTCCAGAAAACAGACTCTTGTATATACCATCACTTATATTATATTTAGTTTCAAGTTCTTCTTTTGCTTTCTGGTTCATATACACATCAAGTTTTGCCGAGTATGTAGTTTCAGTTTTGTAATCAACAAGAAAAACACCAATATTGTTTTCATTCGAAAGTTTTGCAACTAAATCATAGACTTCAGTACTATCATTTTGTTCTCCCACAGAAAAATAATAAAAATCATCCATAAAATTGCTAAGATAATTTTGATACAATTCACTTGTTAAAATAAATACTAACAAAAAACAAAAAATTGAAATTATGTATTTTATTTTTTTCATTTTATCCTCAAAAAGGAGAGCTTATGCTCTCCCAAAAATTATTTTACATTTGTTTTTTCTGTTTCAGCAGAAATCTTTCCGGTATAAGTAGCTGAAAATTCTATCCCATAATAAATCGAGAAATTTTTATGTGTTACTTCTATTTTTGAATATTTATTTTTACCTTTTTCAGGTCCTATAACCCAATCCTCATCAACAGTATTTCTCTTTATTCTAGCTTTAGAATAACATTCTTTGGCAATTGTCCACACATAGTCTTCATCAATTGCCCAGGTATCAAATCCAAAAATCATACTACCAATTTCTACCCCATTCTGGTAATATGTTTTAGTTTTTTCCCATTCATTTTTAAATTTGTCACTTCCATTCACCAATGAGCTTCCTGTTGTAACTGCACTTACTTGTGTTGACATTACTGAAGTAACTCCAATTACTGCAGCACACAATAATGCAATAAACTTCATTTTTTTCATATTATTTTCTCCTAAATATATGTATTTTTATACATAAAATATCATATATTTAATAATGTGTCAATATTGTTTTTAATACGTACCCCATTTTGCACATTATATCCTTATCCACCTTACACACTGCTCTGTCATAGGTGTAGATTCCATTAATCTCACCTTCAACATCACTTAACTGAGTATATACGCATCCGCACAGACCCCTTTCAATCGCTGGCATAACCATAGCTTCATACATTTTTTCAATGCGCTTAGTTAAATCCTCTGAGTCCTTACAGCTTCCGTAGCCATATTCCTTATGCCAGAAATAATGGTCTTTTATCATATATTTGTATCCACCACATTCGGACAACAGCATTGGCTTGGTCTTGGGTTTCAATCTGACATTTCTAAAATATATATGTGGACTGTCAAAATCAGTTTTGGAATCCACAAACCAACCGGAAGCAGAATCAATAAGTCTGGTATTATCCAGAGTCTTTAGATAATCATACATTTCATCCGTATTAAACTGACCCCAGCCCTCGTTGAAAATAGTATATGCCACAATGCATGGATGGTTATAGAGCTGCTCCACAATCTCCTTCATCATATTTTCAAAAACAAGTCTTCTTGGATGATTTTTAGAAAGTTTAGTAGTTCTACGTCTGTTAAAACCAATTGTCGGTAAAAGGGTATCTCTTACAAAGGAATACTCCCCTGAATTAACCATATCCTGCATCACAAGCATTCCCAATGTGTCACAGGCATAATAAAATTGCTCCGGCTCCACTTTAATGTGCTTACGAAGCATGTTAAAGCCAAGCTCCTTCATATTAAGAATATCCTGCACATATCCGCTACTATTTTCAGGAAGATATATTCCATCTTTAAAATAGCCCTGATCCAATACTCCGTGAAGGAAAATTGGCTTGCCGTTAAGGCATACTCTATTAATTCCTTCAATATTAGTAATCTCGATTGTTCGCAGTGCAAAATAGCTTTCAACTCTGTCCGTATCCGCTCTTACAACAAAATGATACAAATATGGATTTTCAACTGTCCAGTTGACAGGATTTGGAATAATTATTTCATTCTCCCCTGCTACCAGTTTATGAGTTAAAACTGTTCCGTCAGGAAGTTTTATATCAATCTCAATACTATCAAATTCCGATGGACTAATAAGCTTAATTGTAACCCTGTCAATAAAAGACATAATCACAAGTCTTTCAATATAGTTATCCGGCACATTTTCAAGCCACACACTCTGCCATATACCACTTACAGGGGTATACCACATTCCACTTGGATTCTTGGTCTGTTTACCATATGGGTAATCAGTGGATAATGTGTCCTCCACCAGAACTTCAATTATATTCTTGTCATTACGCTTAACAGTTTCCGTAATATCCAGTGAAAAAGCAGTATAGCCACCTTTGTGCCCACCCACTTCAATACCATTAACTTTCACCTGACAACATTGGTCAACTGCACCAAAATGAAGAATTATTTTGTCCTCCGTGAAATCTTTGGGAATGGTAAATTCCCTTTCATATGTAAATTCATCCGGCACTTCTCCCTCAAAACCTGACAAAACAGACTGGGGAGGGAATGGCACCCTCACCAGTCTATTACAACATTTCCAATCGCCGTCTAATTTATAAAATTTATCCCTTCTTAACTGTGGTCTGGGATATTCCATATAATTAATCTGTTGCATAAATTAACCTCTAACTATTGTAAAATAAGGGTTTCATAGCCCTTGATGCAGCCATCAAACACTTTGCCTGTTAGCAAATTATTTTTGCCTGCCAATTCTTCAAGACACACTTTGCCGTCTTTGCCATGGAACACTAATGTAAGCTTATCCTCCTCATATTCTCTGGTCTGGATAATAATTCCCTGCTCATCATCCGTCTTGGTATACACATTATTCCCTAAGGTGATACAAGGATGTGTCTTACGTATAGCAATAAGAGAACGATACCATTCAAATACATTTCTATTCTGACGTTTCTCATCCCATAGCATACCACGCCTGCAATCCGGGTCCGGTCCGCCCTTCATTCCAAATTCATCACCATAATATATCATTGGCATTCCCGGATTCAATAACTGCAGGGCTGCTGCCAGCTTCAATTTGGAAAGCTTGTTACCACATAGATGCATAAATCTGGCTGTATCATGGCTGTCAATAAGATTTAATAATGTATTATAGCAATCCGGATGAAGATTTCCACGCATAAAGCCCATATCTTCCAAAAATTCCGTTGCAGTAATCTTTTCATCTGCTACAAAATCTATCGTAGACAGATAAAACTGGTAATTCATTACCGTATCCCACTCATCCCCTTCAAGGAAATCTCCGGCATAGTGCCATATCTCACCTATAATAAGGGCATCCTCTTTCTCTGCTCTTATGGCTTTTCTGAACTTTTTCCAAAAGCTATGGGACACCTCATCTCCCACATCAAGTCTCCAGCCATCAATTCCCACTTCATTAATCCAGTATTTGCCCACATTAATAAAATATTCTGCGGTGTCAGGATTCTGAAGGTTAAGCTTAGGCATTCCATAGTAATAAGCAAAACATAAGAAATTCGGTTTCTCCCCTCTTTTCATCTTAAGAGGAAAACCATCAATATAATACCAGTCCTTATATTCTGAACGTTCTTCTTTTTCCATTACATCCTTGAAAGCGAAAAATTCCGGTGAGGAATGATTAAAAACTCCGTCAAGAATCACTCTGATTCCCATATCGTGAGCCTTCAAAACCAGCTCCTTCAAATCCTCCTTCGTTCCAAAGGATGGGTCTATTTCATAATAATCAATTGTGTCATACTTATGTGTGGAGTTGGACTTAAATATCGGGGTCATGTACATAACTTCAATTCCCAGCTCCTTCATATGGTCAAGATGATTAATAATTCCTCTAAGATTGCCACCTAACTGGTCCATAAAATGAATCGGTGCCTTGTACCACAGCTTGTCATCCACTTCCTTGTCAGTAGCAAATCTAGATGGAAAAATCTGATACACAACCTTATTCTGTGCCCACTTAGGAATATCAAACACCTCTTCTTCTCTCAAATTCTGAGGACAGTCAAACATTCTATCATTATTATTAAGCTCTTCATCATAGAAAAAATAATTACCGTAATACTTAACCAGCCCCTCATAATCCTCCAGCTCAAAAAAATATCTAAGGCAGATAACATCAAATGAAATCCTAGCTTCATAATAGTCATTAAATCTATCCGTAGCCACTTTAGTCATATCTATTGTCTGTCTGGTATCAACCATATGTATTGGAAGATATTTGTCCCTATAATGAAGTACAACTCGCTTCAAATCATTCTTCTTAGTCTTAATTCTAATAAGAAAATTCCCTTTACTGAGAGCAAAACAATATCTTTTATCCATGCTATGATAGATTGCTGAAAATTCCATAAAAATACTCCTTGGCATATTTTATTCAAGACTCGCCTTCGAGTCTTGGCGCGGAATCCGGGTCAGCTCAAGCTGGCATATTTCATCTACGAATTCCTGCGCATCCTCGCGACTTTATATCAGAGGGGGGTAATCCCCCTCTGATATAAAGTCTATTATGCCAAGGAGTTTTTGTCAATTGTCAGTAAATGTAAGTTTCGCATCTCCTACATCACATTGAATTGTGATATTGTAGCTATCATCACATTCTTTTCCTCCGTCTTCATCAACGGTAGTTTCTCCTACATCAGAAGAAATATCGTAATCATATACTTTTGAATTATAATATGTAGTAACTTTCACATCTCCCACGTCCGACTTAACATCTATATCTGCAAGAAGATTTCCTGTTAATTCAACGCCACCCACATCAGACGTAATGCTGGCAGTTTGGTTAATATCACCTGTAAAAGTAAAATCACCTGTAGCTAATTCGACAACTAAATTATCAACTGTCATATCTGAAAGAACGACACCACCAACATCTGAGCTAATATCTGCATTACTCACTGCCAAACCTTCACATTCAACATCACCTACATCGGATGTTATTTTCATTTCATCCAATGTAACATCAGCCGGTATATAAATATTGATATAACTATCATTATTTATAAAAGATAGACCAATATTAATTCTGTTATTATCACTCTCTGTTATACAAAGCTCTCCGTCAGAAATGTTATAGTCCAACTCACCATAAACTGAATATTCTATAGCAAATTCATCGCCAATAAGAATATTAATATCCCCAACCTTAGTCTCTATATCGACCACAGTAAATTCATCTATAGCGGTGTACTCCAATTCATTCATCTGCGGATTAATTACCAAATCCAAATTAAGAAAATCCACCGTTTTCTCATATGTCTTTTTAAGACCGCCCATACCAATTCCAATTGCAACAAGCACTGCACCAATTAAAAGTGTGACTCCCGCAGTTATACCCATTATTGTATAGAACTTTTTCATCCAATCACCTCCACCTTCTGCGCCTTTTTATTTCTTACTTTGCCCTTAATAAATCTAATCAGTTTAATTATTAATTGAATACATAACGCTGCAAGCATGGAAAAACCACAGCCACACGCAACCAAAATAAAACCATAGCCTGTTAATAACATACCAAGAGAAGGCTCTCTAAAAAGCATTACAATTCCACCTAATATTGTAGCTATTCCGCCAAATGCTCCACATATTCCCATCGCAATAAATACAGCTACAAGTGCAAATAACACAACAAACAATGCAAGCCCTACACATAAAAGTGCAAACCACAATGGTGACCCTAATACTGCAATCAAAACTATCGCCCATGGTGCCAATCCTTTTCTTTTGGTCTTCTCCGGTACAGCAGGAAGCTTACCTTTATATTCCATTATAATCTTTGCTGCCAATTCATCCGGTGTTCCAAGTTCCCTCTCTACGTTAGCCTCATTCCCTGTTCCTGCATCAGCGAAATATTCAGTATAATATTGCATTACATCATCATATTCTTCCTTAGGAAGCTGATTTTTAATCAATTTACTTAATCTATCAAGATAATTGTTCATTTTCCACTTTCTCCTCATCACAAGATTTAATCAAAATATTGTCCAGTTTATTCTTATACTCCGCCCATTCAGCTAGATAAAAATCAAGTTTCTGCCTACCCTCGTCAGTTATTGCGTAATATCTCCTATTACGCCCCTGGTAAGGCTGGTCATAAGTTGTAAGACAGTTATCTTTCTGTAATCTTCTCAAAACCGGATATAATGTAGACTCGGAAATATCTACTATTTCCTTAACATTCTGAGTCAATACATATCCATAGGTGTCTTCTCTGTTAAGCTGTGCCAGAACACAGGCATCAAGAAGCGCCGAGCCTAATTGAAAAATCATGACGTCCCTCCTTTTTGCAAATATAATATTATATGTCGTATAATATTGATAGATTTATCATATACTTATGTTATCTTGTTGTCAAGCGTTAATTTAAAATATTACGTGTTTGCACAAAAAAAAGTGAATGCTTTCGCATTCACTCTCAAATAAAGGATTGTTCCTTCAAAACTGCACATTAAAATCTTCTGAAACATCAATTCCTGTTGAATAACTTCCTCTTTACCTAAACCATTATGGTCAAGCCCTCGACCTATTAGTATCAGTCAGCTGCACACATTACTGTGCTTCCACCTCTGACCTATCTACCTCGTCGTCTTCAAGGGGTCTTACTTCTTTAAGAATGGGATATCTCATCTTGAGGGGGGCTTCACGCTTAGATGCCTTCAGCGT
>CAZNUK010000046.1:0-18655 GCA_964576255.1 uncultured Butyrivibrio sp. | reverse complement strand
AATGATGATTAAAGATATCCTTACTAAGAATGGATATACCGTATGCGGAGAAGCAGAGAATGGTTTAAGAGCTGTTGAGAAGTATAGTGAGCTTAATCCGGATCTTGTATTAATGGATATTACTATGCCGGAGATGGATGGAATTCAGGCTCTTAAGAAGATTAAGGAGAATGATTCAGGAGCATCTGTTATTATGTGTTCTGCTATGGGACAGCAGGCGATGGTTATCGAATCAATTCAGTCGGGAGCAAAGGACTTTATTGTTAAGCCATTCCAGGCTGACAGAGTTTTGGAAGCTGTTAGAAAAGTAGTTGGATAGTATGATAGTTGTTTCAATTACTGATAACGCTGTTTTTCAATTTATAACTGTAACTTTAATTTTTGTTTTAGTACTTGCACTTACATACTTTTCCACCAGATGGGTGGGCTCATACCAGAAGAAGCAGATGAGTTATGGGTCGGTTAAGATTATCGAGAGTTATCGTTTGTCCAGCAATAAGGTTATGAACATTGTTAAAGCAGGAGACAAATGTTTTCTTATTGCAGTATGTAAGGATACGGTTACGTTAATTGGAGAAGTGAACGAGGACACTTTAGAATTAAAGAGTACAACAACGGATAGGTCTGAATCGTTTGGAACAGTATTTAGCAGATTTAAGATACAACATAAGGATGAGACAGATGATGGACAGAAGAAAGAAGATTCTTTCGACAATAATTAAAATTGTTATGGTATTGGTCATGTTGTTTTGTGTTTCATTATGCACACAATCAAGGGTGGCAGCCGCTGATTTAGAGGACGCTACACTTGATGTTGCAGATGATGATGACGATACCTTGACAATTGGTATATCAGCTGGTGATGGAAGTGACATGGCGAGCGTTTTACAGATACTTTTGGTTTTAACTGTAATTGCCCTGGCACCTTCCATTCTTATTATGCTTACATCTTTTACAAGAATTATTATTGTAATGCATTTTACCAGAGCGGCGTTGGGAACCCAGTCGGCACCCCCGAATCAGATTTTGGTGGGGCTTTCTTTGTTTTTAACCTTTTTTATTATGGCACCGACTTTTTCGCAGGTGTACACGGAAGCCATACAGCCTTTGTCCCAGAATGAGATTTCTACGGAGGAGGCGTTAGAGCTTGGCATTGAACCTATAAGAGAATTTATGTTTGAACAGACTAACACCAAGGATATTAAGATGTTTCTTGAGATAGCTGACATTCAGGAAGTTAAGGATTATGATGATGTGCCTACATATGTTCTTATACCAAGCTTTATTGTTAGTGAATTGCGAACGGCATTTATTATTGGATTTTTGATATATATTCCATTTATTATAATTGATATGGTAGTGTCATCTACTTTGATGTCAATGGGTATGATGATGTTGCCGCCAACCACAATTTCTATGCCTTTTAAGATTTTGTTATTTGTTATGGCAGATGGATGGAATCTTATTATTGGTAATCTGGTTAAGACGTTTTACTGACGTTACATATTTGAATTAATTGAGCAGAAGGGAGTTGAACATTATGACAGAACAAGATGTCTTAGATATTACCAGAGAAGCATTATTTCTCATAATTGAATGTTCGGCTCCTGTTTTGCTTTTATCGTTGGTTGTTGGTCTGGTAATCAGTATTTTTCAGACCATTACATCAATACAGGAGCAGACGCTTACTTTTGTGCCTAAGATTCTGGCTGTCTTTATCGGACTTATGATTTTTGGCTCGTGGATTGCTACTAATCTGGTGGATTTTATGAATAAGCTCTGGTCGAATTTTAGCAATTATACGAGGTGACAGTGTCACTTTTAGAAGGTGTTTCGATGTTTAGTTATGAAGTTGCTTTGGACTATTGGGAAATTTTTCTTCTTATATTGGTACGTATTGCAAGCTTTGTGAATACGGCACCTTTTTTTAATATGTCAAACACACCACAGAGAACTAAGCTGGGACTGGCTTTTTTTATGTCGGTGATTATATTTACCCTGGTTCCGGATAGGGAGATTGCTTATGATGGAATTATAGAGTATGCAATACTTGTTATTAAGGAGAGTGTGGTAGGGCTTTTGATTGGTTTTGTATGCAATGTATGTGTGCAGACCATAACCTTTGCAGGGCATTTGATTGACTTTGAAATTGGTTTGTCAATGGCCAGTATGTATGACCCTGCGATGCAGGAGCAGAGCAGTGTGAGTGGAACATTGTATCACAGAGCGATTTTTCTGCTTTTGATGGTTTCTGGTATGTATCAGTTTTTAATATCGGCTATTGTTGATTCCTATTCTATCATTCCTATTGGAGAGGTAACTGTTAATGTGACTTTATATGGCTCAGTTTTGGAAATTGTTACAGATTATATATTGATTGGATTCAGAATTGCATTGCCGATTTTTGTTACATCAATGCTTTTGAATGCAATACTGGGTATATTGACTAAGGTTGCATCGCAGATGAATATGTTTGCAGTTGGTATTCAGATTAAACTTCTGGTAGGACTGGGTGTGATGTTTTTAACTGTTTCACTTTTGCCATCCGTGGCTTCATATATAATGAATATGATGAAAACAGTTGTTAAAGCCGTCGCGGGAGGTCTCACATGATTCGTTACGACCTTCAGTTTTTTGCCAAGGATGGTCCCGGCGGTGAGAAGACAGAGCCCGCCACAGCCAAAAAATTAAAAGAAGCAAGGGAGAAAGGACAGGTTGCCAAGAGTCGCGATTTAACGGGCTCAGTGCTTTTACTGGTGTCCTTTTATCTGCTTAAATCATATTTATCTACCATGGGCGAGAAATTTGTGGATGGTTTTAGTGAATATTATAACAGAATAGGGGACTTGGGCGGGGCGGACTCGCAGATTGATTCGCTGGAGGTCTATTTCAATAATATTTTTACTAATGTGTTGCAGGATATTTTAACTATAATGCTTCCTATTCTGGCGGTGGTATTTGTTTTGGCTTTTGTGTTGGATTTGATTCAGGTGAAATGGAAGCCTTCGACTAAGACAATGAAGCCGGATTTTAAAAAATTCAATCCCATTAATGGAATTAAGAGGTTTTTTTCTGTAAAAACCATAATTCAGCTATTGAAAAGTATATTAATTATTGTTGTTTGCGTTATTGTGGCTTATAATAAGCTTAAGGATGAAGTGGGATTTTTGTTTAATGTATATGAGCTTCCTTTGAATGCAGTTGTTGCCAAGACGGGAGAGCTTATACTGGATTTGGCTATCACTATTAGCTTTATTTACCTCATAATCGGTGTGGCAGATTATATCTATGAAAAGTTTAAGTTTAGTGAAGATATGAAGATGACCAAGCAAGAGGTTAAAGAGGAGTGGAAGAATACTGAAGGAAGTCCGGAGGTTAAGAGTAAGCAGCGACGTAGAATGCAGGAGGCTTCAAGACGAAGAATGATGCAGGCGATTCCGGAAGCGGATGTTGTAATTACCAATCCGACCCATTTTGCAGTTGCACTTAAGTATGAGCAGGATTCGGGGAAAGCACCGGTGGTGGTTGCCAAGGGCGAGGATTACCTCGCGCAGAAGATTAAAGAGGTTGCCAGAGAGCATGAAGTTGAAATAGTAGAGAATAAGCCCCTTGCCAGAATGCTGTATTATAATGTGGAGCTTGGAATGGAAATTCCGTCTGAATTGTATCAGGCAGTGGCAGAGGTACTTGCTTTCGTATGGAAATTAAAGCACAAAATATAGACTAAAATAAAAAGGAGGAACATTAAGACATGAAGTTTAAAAAGACAGACCTGTTTATTGGCGTTTATCTTATGGCGGCAATTGTCTTCTTGTTTATTCCTATTCCGTCATGGCTTTTGGATATTCTTATAGCACTTAATATATCCATAGCTTTGATTATATTGTTTACATCCTTGTATGCTAAGGACGTATTGGATTTACAGTCATTTCCTACCATACTTTTGTTTACCACAATTTTTAGAATTTCTCTAAACGTATCTTCAACCCGACTGATTTTGCAGTATGGTGATGCGGGACAGATGGTTGATACCTTCGGTAAAATCGTTGGTGGTAACAACATGGTAATAGGTTTTATTGTATTTATTATTCTGTTAATTGTACAGTTTGTGGTTATCAACAAGGGTTCTGAACGTGTATCAGAAGTAACTGCACGATTCACTCTTGATGCTATGCCTGGTAAACAGATGGCTATTGATGCGGATTTGAATACCGGAGCAATTACAGACAAGGAAGCAATTGAAAGACGTAATAAAATTCAGCAGGAAGCATCGTTCTTTGGCGCAATGGACGGTGCTACTAAGTACGTTAAGGGAGATGCTACAGCAGGTCTTATTATCACTGTAATTAACCTTATTGGTGGTATTCTTATGGGTGTTATATACCAGGGAATGCCTGCAATGGAGGCTCTTAGCCACTATGCTTTGCTTACCATCGGTGATGGTCTGGTAAGCCAGATTCCTTCACTGCTTATATCTCTTTCAACAGGTATTATAGTTACCAAGGCTTCTAAGGAGGTTGAGCTTCCGGAGGAGGTTGTTACAGAGCTTTTTTCTGCACCGAAGGTTATTAAAATCGTTGGCATTACCTTGATGATTCTTGCTGTATTTACAAGAATCTGGGTATTGTTTCCTTTTGGTATTGTATTTATCATTGCAGGCTTTGCAATGGACAGAAAAAAGAGTGTTGCTGCTGTTGAGGCGGAAGCTGAGGCTGAAGATGTGGGGGCGCAGGAAATCAGAAAGCCGGAGAATGTGGTTACACTTTTACAGGTTGACCCGATTGAGCTGGAATTTGGTTATGGTATTATTCCTCTTGCGGATGTTAATCAGGGAGGAGACCTTCTTGACCGAGTTGTTATGATTAGGCGGCAGGTGGCTTTAGAGCTTGGTACAGTTGTTCCGATTATCCGATTAAGGGATAATATTCAGCTTAATCCTAACCAGTATATTATCAAAATAAAAGGTATTCAGGTTAGCGAGGGAGAAATCCTTTTTGACCATTACATGGCTATGAATCCGGGATTCGTGGAGGAGGAGATTACAGGTATTCCTACTTTTGAGCCTTCCTTCCATTTGCCGGCTATATGGATTACTGAGAATCAGAGAGAAAGAGCGGAGTCCCTTGGTTATACTGTAGTAGATTCCCCATCTATTATAGCTACACACCTTACAGAGGTTATCAAGGCCCATATTGCAGAGCTTCTGACTCGTCAGGATACTCAGAATCTTATCAACAATATCAAAGAGAGCAATCCTACACTTGTGGAGGAACTGGTTCCAAAGCTTATGGGTGTGGGCGATATACAGAAGGTTTTGCAGAATCTTTTGAGCGAAGGTGTTTCTATCAGAGATTTGCTCACAATTTTTGAAACACTGGCTGACCATGCAGGAACTACAAGAGATCCTGATATTCTTACGGAATATGTAAGACAAAGTCTTAAAAGAGCTATTTCCAATAAGTTCTTTATGCCGTCGGATGCTACCAGTGTCGTAACCCTTGACCCTGCACTGGAGCAGGAGATTATGGGGTCTGTTAAGCAGACAGAGCAGGGTGGATACATTAATCTTGCTCCGGACAGAGTTAAGAAAATTATGAATTCCCTTGAGGCAGAGATTGCCAAATTGGAGGAGATGGGAAGGACTCCGATTATTATTACATCGCCTATTGTAAGAGCGTATTTTAAGAAGCTTACAATGGATTATTTTAAGGATTTAATAGTAATTTCGTATAATGAAGTAGAAAGCAATGTTGAATTACAATCAGTTGGGATGGTGACAGCATAGTATGATAGTTAAAAAATATACCGGTGATACAGAAACTGAAGCAGTTATGAAAGCCAAGGAAGATTTAGGCCCTAACGCGGTTGTTCTTAATGTTAAGACAATGAAGCAAAGGGGTCTTGCGAAGCTGTTTAAAAAAGACTATGTGGAGATTACGGCGGCTTTGGAGGAAAAGGAATTTGCCCAGGCTATTAACAATAAGAAGCCTACATTTAATTCTGTTGCTAAGAATGTTACACAAAACACAACAGCTGCCAAGCCACAGCAGACAGCCAAAATAGATTTAAAGGCGGACGATAATGTTAAGGTACATTCCAAATCCACAGAAGTAATTGAGGAAAAACTTGATGACATTCATAAAATGATTAAGAATAAAATGGATAAGGAAGATGTTGAGACCAAAACAGAGGAGGCTAAACAGGCAAAGCCTTCTCCTAACAGTGTCAATTTTAAGTCATTGAAGCTTATATATAATAAGCTTTTGGAAAATGAGGTTGACGAAAAATATGCCAATGTTATTATTAATGATATTGAAAGCTCATTAAAGAAGGAATCTAATCTTGATAGTATTTTAGCTTCGGTTTACCAGAAAATTATTCTTAAATTAGGAGAACCGGCTATTATTAACGATAATGAACGTAAGAAGGTAATATTTTTTGTAGGACCTACAGGAGTGGGTAAAACTACGACTATTGCCAAGCTTGCGTCAGATTACAAGCTTAATCGCAATAAAAAAATTGCCATGATTACGGCGGATACATACAGGATTGCAGCAGTAGAACAGCTTAACACCTATGCCAGCATTCTTGATGTGGCTGTTAATGTTATATACACACCTACAGAAATTGTGGAGAGCATTAATGACCTTGCTCACAATGATATGATTTTTGTGGATACGGCGGGTCGTTCCCATAAGAATGTTTCACAGAGGGATGAAGTCATTGAGATGATTAATCTTGTAAAAGAATCCGGTCTTGATTTGGATGTTGAGATTTTTCTTGTGTTAAGCGTAACTACCAAATACAAAGATTTGGTTGCCATTGTGGATGCGTATAAGCAGTTGGATGATATCAGACTTTTATTTACCAAAATAGATGAGACCAGTGCATTGGGCAATATTTTAAATATCAGATGGTACACGGATGCGCCACTGTCATATTCTGCCTACGGACAAAATGTTCCTGATGACATCGAAAAATTAGATGTCCAGAAACTTGCAAAAAATCTGCTGGGTGGAGATACATAACTTAAATGAGCCAAAAGGATTTGGGAGGTAAAGAATGGATCAGGCTGAAAGACTTCGAGCAATAATTAAACAACAGAATCAAGTTAATACAAGCAATGCCAGAATTATTACCGTAACCAGTGGTAAGGGCGGCGTTGGCAAGTCAAGTGTATCCATTAATCTTGCTTTGCAATTCAGAAAGCAGGGAAAGAGGGTAATTATTTTTGATGCAGATTTTGGACTCGCCAATATTGAAGTTATGTTTGGAGTGATACCAAAGTACACTCTGGCAGATTTGATGTTCAAAGGAAAAGAACTCAAAGAAATAATCACTGAGGGTCCTAACGGGGTTCAATTCGTATCAGGCGGTTCGGGAATTGCCAGACTTGTCAATCTGGACAGAGAACAGGTTAAACGTATTTTGTACAAGCTTAGCGAATTGGAAAATCTTGCGGATGTTATTATTATAGACACCGGAGCCGGAATATCACAAAGTGTTCTGGAGTTTGCTGCGGCAAGTCCGGAAATACTTCTGGTAACAACGCCGGAGCCGACTTCTATAACGGATTCATATGCACTTTTAAAAGCGCTTGCCATGAATCCTTCATTTGACAGAAGTGCATCTAAGGTGTTACTTGTAGCTAATAAGGTTACTACAGCTAATGAAAGCAGAAATATATACGAGAAATTATCTGCGGTTGTAGGTAGATTTTTGAATATTAAATTAGAATATCTGGGTGCAGTTCCACAGGATGCCAATATTACCAAGGCTATTATGAAACAGAGACCGGTTTCGCTGGAATATCCTAATGCTAACGCATCTAAGGCTTTTGCGGCGATGGAACAGAGACTTTCTAATGGTGAGGCTCATGTGCCACATCAGAAAAAAGGTGTTTCAAGATTTTTTAGTAGTGTATTTGGGTTTGGTAGAAGATTTTAACATTTAGGAGGACTAATGGGGCGAAAATTATTAAAAGCCGGTGACAAAATTGAATTTCGCGATATAATTTCAGCAGACGAAAAGGCTGCGGGAATTAAACCGAATGTATATGTTAGTCAGATTTTTGAGATTTACCCTAACGGGAATATCAATGTGGCTATGCCTATTGCCAGAGGACAGCTGGTTCCATTGTCAAAAGGGAAAAGGTTTGATACGTTTTTTTACACAGGAAAAGGGATTTATCAGTGCAGGTGTGTTATAGAAAATCGTCATAAAACGGATAATCTGTATACATTGGAGATATCCATGCAGACGGAACTGGAGAAATACCAGCGCAGACAGTATTACCGACTGGAAAAGACCATGCCGATATATTATGCAGCTCTTACGAAAGAGGATTATCTGTCGATTCTGGAAACGCATCATTTCCCAGAGGGACTTAAGAGTCTGGATATGTTCTGTGAAGGCACAAGTCTTGACATCAGTGGCGGAGGAATGAGATTTGCAGGAAGAGTTCACGTGGAAACGGGACAGATGGTTCTGGTTATGTTCGATGTTACAGATGGTGATAAGAACAGAAAAATCAGACTTCCGGCTAATGTGATTTTATCCTTTAAGCCGCCGGGACGTGCCGGAATATATGAACATAGAATCGAATTTGAAAATATTACCAGAGAGTACAGGGAACTTTTGATTCGATACATATTTGAAGAAGAGCGAAAACAACGTAGTGTTGATTAAAATGTAGTTTTTAAGGTTTTTTTGCCGGAAAAGAGAGAAAATGGGTAGAAAATTTTTAATTATTGATGACTCTGCACTTATGAGAAGGGTTATATCTGATATAATATCTAAGAACAGTGAATATGAAGTTCTGGATGTTGCGTGCAACGGAGAGGAAGGTCTGGACAAGATATCCGGACATCCGGGCTATTATGATTTAATTTTATTAGATATTAATATGCCTAAGATGAACGGATTGGAGATGCTGGAAGCTGTTAATAAGAAGCGGTTCAGAGAAACCATTGTTGTGGTTAGTACAGTTGCCAAGGAAGGAGCTAAGGAAACACTTAGAGCTCTGGAACTAGGAGCACTGGACTTCCTTACCAAGCCTGAGAACTTTTACGAGGTTAAGGGTGATGGTTTTAAGACAGAATTGCTTAATCTTATTGAAACGGTTTGTGGCAAGGATTACAAGGAACGTAAGACTACAACTCGTATTGAACCAACCAAAACCGTTGTTAGTAAGACTTCTTTGGGAGAGGTTGCTTCGTCAGTTTATGTACCGACAGCTCCGGTTATGGACAAGACGGTATCCAAGGACGTGGACAAGGCGATACTTAGTGCTCGCAATTTGAAACCGGGTAAGAATAAGCTGGTTGCGCTTGCGTGTTCTACAGGTGGACCGAAATCACTCCAATATGTGGTTCCGTTTATTCCGGCTAATCTGGACGCACCGGTGGTTATTGTACAACATATGCCGAAGGGATTTACAGAATCTCTGGCTGCAAGACTTAATGGACTTGGAGAAATAGAAGTACAAGAAGCCAAAGATGGTGATGTTCTGGAAAAAGGGCATGTATACATAGCGCCAGGTGGTATGCACATAGCAATTGAGAAAAAGGGTAATAGACACCAAATTGTGTTTGATGATACTCCGCCGGTTGAAGGACTTAAGCCTTGTGCTAACATTATGTACAAGTCTCTTGTCAAATCTTCCTATGACGAGATTACCTGCGTGGTGTTAACAGGCATGGGAGCCGATGGCACGGTAGGAATCAGAACACTTAAGGAAGCAGGATGTAATATTCACGTAATAGGTCAGGATAAAGAATCCTGTGTAGTATATGGAATGCCTAGAGCCCTTGCAGAAGCCGGGCTGGCAGACGAGGTGGTACCGTTGAATAAAATAACAGAAACTATAATTAAGAACGTGGGGGTAATGTAAATGGACGTTAGCCAGTATCTAGAAATATTTGTCGAGGAGACAAGAGAACACTTACAAAATTTAAATGAACATATCCTTGTCCTTGAAAAAGAACCGGACAACAGGGAAACCATTGATGAAATCTTCAGAGCGGCACACTCATTAAAGGGTATGGCCGGAACAATGGGTTATAAGAGAATGCAGCATTTGACACATAATATGGAAAATGCGTTCTCAGAAATTAAGAATGGAAGAATGCAGGCTACTTCAGAATTAGTGGATATTATCTTCCAGTGTCTGGATGCCTTAGAGACTTATCTTGATAATATTATTAATAGTCAGGATGAGGGAACGGATGATAATGAGCAGATAATTCAGGGACTTAATAATTTCCTGAATGGTGGTAGCGGAGCAGCTCCTGCGCCTGCGGCAACACCTGCACCTGCGGCAACACCTACACCTGCGGCTACAGCAGCACCTGCGGCTAAATCTTCAAGTGCATTTGCTAATGTTAAATATGCAGATTTTGAAAAGCATGCCATTGAAGAGGCTGGTAACAGAGGACTTAACGTATATGGCGTTGTGGTACATGTTGATCCTAACTGTATTCTTAAGGCGGCAAGAGCATTTCTTGTATTTAAGAATCTTGAAGCCGTTGGTGAGATTATTAAGTCAATTCCATCTACAGAAGATATTGAAGATGAGAAGTTCGACTTAGAATTTAGTATGTTTGTAATCACTAAGGAATCGCTCGAAAAAGTTCTTGAAGTTGTTAAGAATGTTTCCGAAATCAAGGATGCCGTTGGTGAAGTTATTTCTATGAAGAGTGAAGAAGCACCTGAAGCTCCTGTGGCACAGGCTGCTGATAAGCCGGAAGCTCCAGCAGCACAGGCTGCTAATAAGCCGGCAGCTAAGGCACCTGCTAAGAGTGGTAAGGCGGTTGCTAACCGTTCAGTAAGAGTAGATATTGATAAGCTTGATGTTCTTATGAATCTTGTAAGTGAGCTTATTATTGCCAAGAACGGACTTGTATCATCTGCGAACGCAATGCACAGTGAACGCTTACAGGGATTTAGTGAACAGATTGAATATCTCGAAAGAGTAACCACTAATCTTCATGAATCAGTAATGAATGTCCGAATGGTTCCGATTGAGACTGTTGTTAACAGATTCCCTAGAATGATTCGTGACCTGAGCAAGAAGCTTGATAAGAAGATGGAGTTATTTATGTCCGGTGAGGATACTGAGCTTGACAGAACCGTTATTGACGAAATCGGTGACCCTCTTATGCATCTTCTTCGTAATTCAGCAGACCATGGTCTTGAGCCATCAGAAGTTCGTGTCCAGAGAGGCAAGAGCGAAGTCGGTTCAATCTTCCTTGATGCTTATCAGGAAGGTAATAACGTAGTTATTGAAGTTGGCGATGATGGTAACGGTATTGATATAGAAAAGGTTCGTAACAAGGCTATTGAAAAGGGAACTATTACACCTGAACAGGCAGAGACAATGACTGAGAAGGATGTTATTGATCTTCTTTTCAGACCAAGCTTCTCTACAGCTGAAAAGCTTTCAGATGTTTCGGGAAGAGGTGTAGGTCTTGACGTAGTTAAATCCAAGATTGAAACCCTTGGTGGTGATGTTGAATGTCGTAGCGTGCTTGGAGAAGGAACAACCTTTACAGTAAGACTTCCGTTGACACTTGCTATTATTCAGGCGTTAATGGTTAAGGTTGGCGATGAGCAGTATGCCATTTCTCTTGGTTCAATTCAGACTGTTGAAGATGTTGAGCCTAATGAAGTTAAACATGTTCAGGGCAAGGAAGTAATGAACCTCAGAGGTACTGTTATCCCATTATTCCGTCTTGCAGACCTTCTTGAGGTTCCGGATAGAGAGGAAAAGGACGGCAACCTTACGGTTGTTGTAATTAAGAAGGGCGATAAGCAGGCAGGTCTTGTTGTTGACAGCCTTATTGGACAGATGGAGATTGTAATTAAGTCTCTTGGAAAATATATTCACATCAATAAGATGATTAGTGGTGCAACTATTCTTGGTGATGGTGATGTAGCATTAATTATTGATGCGAATGCAATTTTATAAAAGAGGAGGAATTACAGATGGATGAATTAGCATTACATAAAGGAGCTGTTGATACAGCTAAGCAGTATATAGTAGTAAATATTGGCGATGAACAGTATGGAATTAACATTAATAATGTTGATAATATTGTTCGTATGCAAAAGATAACCAGAGTGCCAAAGGCACAGCCGTTTTTCGTAGGTGTTATTAACCTTCGAGGTGAGATACTTCCGGTTATGAGCCTTAGAAGAAAGTTTGAACTTGAAGATGATGTGTATACAGACAGTACAAGAATTATTATCATCAAGATTGAACAGGGAATGATTGGTTTTATTGTAGACTCAGTTAAAGAGGTTATTACTCTTGAGGAATGCGATATTGAAAAGGGCAATGTTACAGCTGTTGAGGAAGGCAATGCTTATGTAAGCGGAGTAGGAAAACTCAGCAACGGACTTGTTTCTCTTATGAATCTGCAAGCAGTTATTGTTGAAAAGGAAAATGCGTAACGGATTGGAGATGAAATTATGTCAAAGATTAAACTTGATGCGTTAGATGATACACAATATGATGTTTTAAAAGAAATTGGTAATATCGGAGCGGGCAATGCCACTACAGCACTTGCCCAGCTCATTAATACCAAAATTGATATGAGTGTGCCACAGGTATCGCTGGTTCCTTTTAACAGAATTGCAGACACCATCGGCTCGGAAGAGACGGTTTTGGTAGGAATTCTTTTGGGGCTTGAGGGTGATATTGACGGAATGATGATGTTCCTTTTGCAGGAAAAGTCGGCGCATAATCTGGTCAATATTCTGGTTGGCAATCCGCCGGAGAAGGAAGATGCCTTTAATGAGATGGAGTTGTCAGCACTGAATGAGATTGGAAATATCATTGCTGGTTCGTATCTTTCAGCACTTGCAGGTTTAACTAATTTGACAATTGTTGCATCAGTACCAAGTATGACCATCGATATGGCAGGAGCGCTTCTTAGTGTACCGGCTATTGAATACGGTAAGATTGGTGATAAAGTGCTTTTAATTCAGACACAATTTGGCGAGGATGACTTAGTTAACGGATATTTTGTTATGGTACCAGAGCTTGAGTCTTATGACAAAATCCTATCATCTCTTGGACTTTAATAACACTTCTGATTGATAGGATGGTCGGTGAAATGGGTAGTTTAATTAAAGTAGGTATGGCGGATCTTCAGGTCTGTAAGGCGCCGGATGCACTAACCACATTGGGTCTTGGCTCCTGTATCGGAGCATGTATATATGATCCCGCAACGAAAGTTGCGGGAATGGTGCATTTTATGTTGCCTGATAGTACAAGAATTAAAAATAATCAGAATATAGCTAAATTTGGTGATACAGGTATTGTTGAGACTATTCGACTCATGGAGAAAATGGGAGCTAAGCGTAGTCGTATGATTGCCAAAATTGCCGGCGGGGCGAAGATGTTCGCCATCAATACGGCATCTCTGCCTAGTATGAATGTAGGCGAGAATAATATTGAATCAGCAAGACTTACGTTTAAGACATTGGGAATACGGATTATAGCAGAAGATGTGGGACTTAATTACGGTAGAACTATTGAGTTTTACGCAGAGGATGGAAGTCTTAAAATTAAATCCGTAGGCAAAGAACCAAAGACCATTTAATAGACATTAGGGATTTCCTTAATGTCTGTCTTAATAAACAGCCATTAATCCAAAAAAGTGAACAGGAGGCGGGCAGATGGATAAGTCATACAGGCTTCTTCCGGCAGGTATATCTTTATTTGCGGGACTTGTAGTTAGCATCGTTATGCTTGTCAAAAGAGCTAACTCTTTAAAATCATTAATTTTGGTTTTTTCCTTCTTGTTAATATTTTATATTATCGGTTTGATATTTAGGGCAGTGCTTCTTAAATTTGAAACCAAGCCTGAGAAAGAGAAAAAAACTGAAGAACAGACAGAAAATATTACGACAGAAACTGAAGAAAATTGAGGTAATTTGTAATGGATGAGAAAGCCAGAGCAAAGATGTGGGATGCGTATTTTCAAAACAAAACACCGCAGGTAAGGGAGCAGATTATTTTAGAGTATGCTTCCCTTGTTAAGGTTGTGGCAGGGCGACTCAGTATGTATCTTGGATATAATGTTGAGTACGAAGATTTAGTCAGCTATGGCATTTTTGGACTTATTGATGCCATAGACAAGTTTGATTTGACCAAAAATGTTAAATTTGAGACTTATGCCAGTTTGAGAATAAGGGGTGCAATACTTGACCAGATTCGTAAGATGGACTGGATTCCAAGGTCGGTCAGACAGAAGCAGAAGCTCATTGATTCAGCCAATTCAAGGTTTGAAACGGAATATGGAAGAGCTGCAACGGATGAGGAACTTGCCAATGAGCTTGAAGTATCCATAGATGAGTATTATGCGATGCAGGGCCAGACCAAAGTTACTAATTTGATTTCTCTTGATGAATTTGTGGAACAGGGCAGTGAAATGCGAATGGACCCAACGGGAAATTCTCATTTTGAACAACCGGAAAGGGCGGTTGAAAAAGAAGAACTAACAAAGATGATAAGCGAAGCACTTGAGCTTCTTACAGATAAAGAACGACAGGTAGTGATGATGTACTACTATGATGAAATGACACTTAAGGAAATAAGTCTGGTTTTGGAGGTTTCAGAATCCAGAGTTTCTCAGCTGCATACTAAATCATTAGTTAAGCTTAAGAAAAAATTAGGTCCTTATATGAATGTTTTTACAGAATAGGAGAATGGTTATTGGATAAGAATGGGTATTTTCAAATTGAAAAGAAAGCGGACGGGTTGTATCTTCATATAATTCCTGGTGAAGGTGCCGGTAAAAAGCCTGCGTTTGAAGAGTTTACGGCATATCTGGACAAGAAAAAAGTTCCATATACTAATGTTGTAGAGCTTAGAAAGGCTTTTGAACTGGCGGCGACAAAAGGGTGTCCGGAAAAATTTTCTAATGCAGAGATAATTCCTTTTAACGGATGGGTTGAGTATCAGGCAATTAAGGATGGAAACGAGCTGGTTGCCAGAATGTATCCACCCGTTGTTGGTATGCCTGACATTACGGAGAGAGAAATTAATACGGATCTTCTTCATATGCATGTTTCGTATGGTATTAAACAGAAGGTTATTCAGAGAATTACATCTGAAAAAAGATATTTAGAAACAGTTATTATGGCTCAGGGCACACTTCCTATAGAAGGAAAGGATGCGGAGCTTAAATATTATTTTTCAACAGAACATGTTACCAAGCCTAAGATTAATGAGGATGGTACGGTTGATTTTCATCAGCTGGATATGATTAGCTCAGTTAAAGCGGGTGACGTGGTTGCTGAAATTATACCGGAGGATAGAGGGAAACCGGGTATGAATATATATGGTAGTCCGCTTCCGCCGAGAAAGGTATCCAGAAAAATCTTTCGTCATGGTAGAAATCTGGAGGTTTCAGAGGATGGCACCAAATTACATTCGTTAGTTAATGGTCATATAACCTTACAAGGGGAAAAGATATTTGTATCCACGGAGTATGACGTTCCGGCTGATGTTAATAATAGTACGGGTGACATTGATTTTGATGGTGATGTTACTATTAAGGGTAATGTAATTTCAGGATTTAAGGTAAAAGCAACGGGTAAAATCGTTGTAAAAGGCGTAGTTGAAGGTGCAGAGCTTGTTGCCGGCGGAGATATAGTGCTTGAAAGAGGTATTCTTGGTATGAACAAGGGCATACTTATTGCCGGAGGTAATATTGCCAGTACTTTTATAGAGAATGCCACAGTCAGGGCGGGAGGAGATATTGACTCCAACGCTATTTTGCACAGTGATGTTAACGCCCACGGAATGATTGAGGTTCATGGCAAAAAAGGTTATATTATCGGAGGGGCGGTAAGAGCCGGTTCCAAGGTTATATCCAAAATCATCGGTTCTGAAATGGGCGCCAATACAATTATCGGTGTAGGTACTGACCCGGAGCTTCTTGAACAGGTTAATGCCCTTAAAAAGAAAATTACGTCCGGCAGACAGGACAAAGAAAAATACGTTCAGGTTATCACAAGATTTAAGAAGAAATTAAGTCAGAATGTCAAGCTTTCCAAGGACCAGTATGATATTCTTAACAAAGCCATCAGCGATGTGAAGGCTCTTGACCAAGAGATGGATGAAGCTCGTATAGAATACAAAAAGCTTAGCGGGCTGGTTTGCGAGGATGTTGATGCCAGAATTCAGATACTTGGAAGTATATATCCGGGCACCAAAATAGAAATTGGAGATGCCCAGCTTTTTGTCAGAGAGAAGAATGAACACTGCCAATATGTTAAACGTGGAGTTGACGTTGTGCGAGAGGTATTGTAAAATAGGGGGCGCGATATGAGACCATTTGAAGTAAATAGTTTTATGAGCAGAACTCAGGATATCAGTTCTATTAAACAGACAATGGATACCAGACCGGTTATTGAGCAGCATGCCATTGCCCAGAACAATGAAAAACAGATTGACAAGAATATGGAAACTGTTATTAATAAAGAGGATGCGGAATTTGAATCCCCTTTTAATAAAGATGGCAAAGGTGGCGCTGAATACGAAGAACGTCAGCGACAGAGAAAAAAGAAAGAGGAAGAAGATGGAAAGGTTACTGTTAAGACCAGAGCAACCTTTGACATCAGAATATAGGAGTATATTTAGATGACAGGCATAGAAATAGCATTGCTGGTTATTGGAATTATTGTGTTATTAGCCAGCTTTATTTTTTCTGCAAAAATGGATGAAGCAGATGACGCCAAAAAAGCAGAATTAACAGAAAAACAAAAAGAAGCAGTCAAAAAACAGATAATGACCGTTTTTGATGAGCAGATGGACGAGCTTAAGGATAAGACAGAAATTGAACTTGACAAGCTTTCCAATATCAAAATGAACGAGATGAATGAATATTCAGAAAATATTCTTAATGAAATTAATCGTAATCATAATGAAGTAATGTTTCTGTATGATATGCTTAACGAAAAGAAAAAAGAGGTTAAGAATACAGTTCGCGATGTTATGGCAGTTAAGAAGGAGATTGACGAGACAATCAAGACTTCTGAAGCTCCAGAAACACAGATGCAGGAAGATGTTGGGTTTATGGCAAGTGAAGCTATTCTTGAGCAGGAAAAAGCTTCGGAGAGTACCAAAACCACTAAGGCTAAGACTACCAAAACACCGGCTAAAGCTAAAAAAGAAAAGATTCTTGATGAGCTTGACAATATGGCGATGGACGGGACTGTTAATGTTGCTCCTGTCAGAACCAAAAGAAAAACTTCTACCGCTAAAACCGCCGCGGCTCGCATGAAAGAAACAGTTAAAAAAGAGACTACAAGAGAAGATAACAAAGAAGTTAATCTGGTTACAGGTAATAACAATGATAAAATTCTTGAACTCAATTCCAAGGGTAAATCCAATGTGGAAATTGCTAAGGAATTAGGACTTGGAATCGGCGAGGTTAAGCTTGTAATTGATTTGTTCAGAGGTGGTAAGTAATGAAGTTGAAATATTATTTAAGAGGCCTCGGAATAGGAATGGTTGTTTCGACTCTTATTCTTGTAATTTCGTATAATACACAGAATAAAATTTCTGATGAAGAAGTGATTATGAGGGCTAAGAAGCTTGGAATGGTGATGAGTACAGAGGATGATTTGTTTGGCGAGGAGACTACATCTGCGGAGGAGCCGACAACAAAGGAACCGAGTACAGAGGAGCCGACCACAGAGGAGCCGAGTACAGAGGAACCGACAACAGAGGAGCCGAGTACAGAAGAGCCAACAACGGAGGAACCAGCCACAGAAGAACCAACTACCGAAGCCGGTGGTACTGTTGTTGAATTTACATTTACCATCGAAAGCGGAATGTATTCTGAGGCGGTTACCAAGATGCTTGTTCAAGGTGGAATTATTAAGAACGAAACTGAATTTAATCTGTTTTTAGAGACTACAGGATATGAAGAAAAGATACAGACCGGAGTATATACTGTTAATTCCGGTATGACTTATGAAGAAATTGCTAAAATAATATCAAAAAACAAGTAAAAACAGTTGATTTGGTAGAAATAATGTGTTAAAATATCAGTCGGTGCGTGGTGCCGACTGATTTTTTGTCGGGTGTACGCAACTAATAACCACGCTTGTGGATTTCCGGCTGGTGCCTTTGCTCAAGGTTGTCGGTTTATAAAGCAGGCGGAAGAATTTAACCAATGGAGGTATATACAATGAGCGTTATTTCAATGAAACAGTTACTTGAAGCAGGTGTTCACTTTGGACATCAGACCAGAAGATGGAACCCCTGTTTGTACTGCTAATTGGCATTATGAAGACGGAGTTTTATTAAAAGGTCTTACTTATGCATATAATATAGATGGTAATGAAAAATACTATGAGTTCATTGAAAACTATCTTACAAATTATATCAAAGAAGACGGCGATGTACCCAGAATCACAAAAAGACCTAAAAGCGTTGATTCATTACATAACGGTAAATTGATTCTGGCCGCATATAAGCATACAAAAAGGGAATGCTATGAAAAGCCTATTGAAATAATCAAAGAGGCTATCAAAACTCATCCCCGACTGGATAACAGCAAATCCTTTGCACATAAGATTATATATGATAACCAGATTTGGTTAGACGGTTTATTCATGTTGCAACCCTTATATG
>CAZNUK010000045.1:0-19009 GCA_964576255.1 uncultured Butyrivibrio sp. | reverse complement strand
CTCGCGCGAGTGCGCATCCAAAGCGGAGCGTTTTTTATCATATAGGGAAGTTCAAAGAACTTTCCTATATGATAAAAAACACAAGGAACCTTAATTGATTCCTTGTATTTATTATACACTTTTAGAATTATTTGTAAATATAATTTCTATTTTACTTAACGCAAAAGTCTATATCAAAATACCGCAAAAGTCTATATTAATTTTGATATCTTATAACGTCAATTAATTCAAAACATATGGTATTTTGCCACCACAAACCTGACAATAATTCATTCCTCTAGGCTGTAATTCTCCGCATTTTGGACAAATTAATAATTCTTTGCTTTCGTCAGATGCCTTTTTCGCGTTACCTACAGCTTCCAACGGCTTTGCCGGTGTGGAAATTGGGACATTAGAATTCATTTTTGCCCCGCAAATATTACAGTAGCTTTTTCCTGCTGGCTGTGATTCATTACAGTTTGGACAAGTTACATATGTAGTATTTTCATTATATATGTTCGAAGGTGCTTTAACAGGAGAATTACTCTGTGCTGCTTTTGCAACAGAAGGTGTCTCAAGTTTTGTTATAACTTCTTCACCATCTTCATCATCTTCTAGCATTTCTCTAATTCTGTCCGAATTTTCTACAAGCTGTCCAAAAGCATATCCAACAAGATTAGAAAGCCATGAAAATAATATTCCAATTCCTGCAACTGCTACTCCAACAACAAATGCCCAGAATCCTCCTAGCTCCCATCTTGATATAATAAAAACAGCAATTCCTATAATTATAGAAATAAGCATCATTATTCCGGAAACCACGCTAATTACACCTTTAATTTTTCCGCCAACATTATTAAACATATCTATACCTCCTAATAACCTGCATAACTCTCGCAATCTGTTTCAAATTGTGCTAACACATTTCTTAATTCACTATCTGAGCTATAATTGTAATAACCTGCTATTATTTCATCTCCAAGAGTGGTTGCTCTTCCCCAATATTCATTAGGATACTGTCCTTGTGGTTGTGCATATTGATTTTGGTCTAAAAGTGCACACGCAGCCGCATCAGTTTGAAGAAAGTAGTTCTGTTGTGCTTCAAGATTTGATGGAATCCAACCCATATAGTCATAACGAGCTTCTTGCACATCTGCTGAAGACAAGTATTCTGCAAGATTGAGACATACTATTGCCTTTCCCTGATCTGTCTGTGGTTTAACACCGAGGAGTTTATTTCCACAGAATCCTGACAACTGATATTCTTTACCATCACATCCAATAAATTCCGGTAATTTTGCAGCTGCATAATTGTCACCAAACAAATCCATTGCTGACTGTCTGTCCCAAGTACCAGATATAACAACTGCAGCATTATCAGCTGTAGTCAAATTATATATGCCTGTCGCATCCTTAAATGCAGGCGATGATGTCAAATCAATTATTTCTTTAAGTGCAACAAGTCCTGCTTCTGAATCGTAATCAATATTACAGTTTGAAATTGTTCCAGAGGAATTAACGTCATAATTTAATTCACAACCTGTTCCAAAGAAAAATGCAGTCTGATACCAACCACTACTTATTTCAAAATAAATATTTTTCCCTGCTCTTTCACAATCTGAAATTATTGTTTCAAGGCTTGTAGGGTCAGTTATTACAGATTTATCGTAATACATAAAATATCCGTTATCAGATGTAATTGGAAAACCATAAATGCCATCATCATATTTTGCTGCTTTTACTGCACACTCATCATTATTTTGAATAATATAATCAGAATAATATGTATTACTTACGTCATATAACGCGCAGTTTAAAGCAAGCTCAGGTAACTGATCCTGTGCAAAACCATAAATATCAGCACCATATTCAAGATTATTTATCATGTTACTTGCAGCATCCCCTTCTCCTACCGGCTCTACCACTACTGAATAACCTCTGTATTCAGGATATGCTAAAAGAAAAGCTTCTGCATACTGCTCTGTAATGTCAACCATATTATCGGAGACCCATATTTTAATTTCACCGTAACCATAATCATCAAGCGTTGGTCTTTGTGAAAAATCCGCTTCATCCTCAACAATATATATTCCTTCCCACTCCCCAGAAGAATCTATGTAAAATTCTAAATCAGCCTCTTCTGAAATCACCTGAATAACAACAATTCCACTATATGCATTAAACTTAACAATCTGAATTGTACAGTCATTTTTCATACGAGAACTTAATGCAATATTATCTCCCAATGTATATTCCAACTCTGCTACAAAGCTTCGTCCGGCACTATTTGATGTGTCAAAAAGCTCTGCTATAGATATTTCACCATTACTATTTACCTTTACAGGATTTGGGTTTACTTTAACATCTCCATCAATGTATGCCATTGATAATTCTATCGCATGCTGTAATTCAGCTATAGCAGATTTGTCTTTTTGTATGCGTGTTTCTTCTACATTTACCTCTATAGTTTTTTCTATCATATCCAATTCATAATACAATTCTGAGTAATCATTCTCATCATAAAGACCTGATAAAAATTCATCATATGTTTCTTCATCCAGATTTTTGTAATTATGTTCTGATGAAAAGACATAACAATCTATGCCATCTTCCAAAAACTTATAGAACTCTCCAAAACCTTCTTCCAACTCCTCTTCATTCGGTATTTCTTCCCCAAACAAATCAAAAAAATCCTCTAATTCATAATTAATATGAAACCATCCATCAGATTCATCATACGAAAATTCAAATTCTTCATCTGTATATGGCAATTCTATACTCAATTCTTTTCTTTTAGCACTGTATTCCCATTCTCCCTCAAACAATCCAAATTCTTCGTAAATTTCTAATAATTCTTCATTATTACTTTTCGGTAAATATTCAACCTCAAACGTTCCATCTTCTTCAAATTCAATTTTAAAGAAACAACCAAAAATTTCAAAAGCGTTAAAATACCAATAATCACTTAATAACTTTTCCTCAAGGTTGATTTCTGCTTCGTCTTCGGATGTATCGTCTTTGTCATCTCTATCTGATGACTCTGTCTTCTGCTTGTCATCCTTGTCCGTTTTTTCATCAGAAGCCTGACTACATGCAACAAGTGAGAATGATAAAATTATTGTTAATAAAATTGATAAAATTCTGTTTTTCATAAACATTCCTCCTAATAACCGTAAGTTTCATAAAAATCTTCATAGGTATATTCTTCGCCATAACGCCAGCCACTTCTAATAAAATCCTGAAGTAATCCGTCATCAATACCTGCACTATATAATTCATTTATAAATTCCATAGCACTTTCATCACTACACAACTCCCAAATATCGGTTCCACTCACATATGAACCAAAAGCAGTAATATTTTCATTTTTTACAATTTTTTGTGCCAATTCACTTGTCAAAACATAATCAAAGCCATTATTTTGCAATATAGAATATGGATATACAACCATTTTAATATTAGGCAATTCAACAATAGAATCATAATCTATTTCTGATAAGCAGGATTCTACACTAGCTGAAAATATCAACTGTTCCAAATTTTCCATTTCCTCAAAAGAAATATTACTGACATCTCTACCATGTACATATAAATTCTTTAAGCTATGTGATTCTACAATATTCTTTAAGCCTTTATTATTTAAAACAATTAAGGTTTCTAACGATTTCATGTTGTCAATATTTTTATATGCAACTGTTGTCTCCGGTTCATATCTATTGTAGTCTCTATATAACTTCAAATTCTCCAAGCAAGTCACTTCTTTGTTTAAATCGCTATAAAATTCTTCTTTATTTTCATCACAATACAAAGTTAGAATTAATTCTTTAACTGTGTCCAGTTCACTTATAAAATCTATTGTTTCAGGTGCGCAATCTATAATTGACAATTCTCTAAGATTTTTAATATCTTTTACTTCCGAAATATCGCCAATAAACCCACCTAAATTTAGAACCTGCAGATTGTCTAATTCAGATAAAGAATCCAGATTAACAGCCTTCACACCAGTATACCCACCTGTGGTAATATAGGTTAATGTTTCATAGTCATAATACCCTGCCTCGTTGAAACAACTTCCAAAAACGCTTAATGTTACTAAATTATCAAATCTTTCAAAAATAGAAAAATCCAATTCATCTTCTCCATCATACATCACAATAATATCTTCTGTTTTTTTATCAAGTTTTTTCAATCTCCCCTCAAGGGTTTCCATGTTATCTGCATAAGCAAATTCGTCATCATCAGGATCGTATTCATCAACTAAATGGCTTTCTAAATCTGTATATATTGTTGGAAACGTCCCTCTATAATCTCCAGATTGTATCATATTCTTTATTTTTGATTCTACACTTTTGTACTCATAATTCCACAATTCCGCGTAATCATCCTCATACATCATTGTCCAGGGACTCATTAACGTAACCTCATTAGTTATAATTGATGCATCATATTCCTGATAACAATAGTTTCTTTCACCATCGTAATTTAAATCAATTTTATTACCAAAATAAAACTCTATATCATTATCAGTTTCAGCTAAAACAATTGTTTTCATATGTTCGTCAAAGTATTGCCCTAAATCTAGATATTCAAGTTTGGGCAATTCTTTAACAATTGTTTGCCAGTATTTGTATCCTAATGGATTAATAGCGGAACTTGTAGAACAATTAGTCCATGGTATACTAAGCTTCTCTAATTTCTTGCACTCCGTTATTGCATCCAAATTCACAATACTGTCATACACACCAAAAGTATCAATTTCTAACTCTTCTAAATTTTTTAATTTTCTCAAATCACTTAAATCTATATATCCATAATATATCGGTTCGTGTGACCCAAGCGACCTATCACTTATAGCAAACGTTGGGTCATACATACTGGAAATACACAATTTTTTTACTTTTTCAACATCTTTAACTGTAATTTCCTCATCCCAGTCAATATCAAGTTCTTCTCTTACGCAACGTTCAACTGTAAAATCAACAAATTCAACGGTTTTATTTTGATTAATTAATTTAATAAGTTGTGTAACACCAAATGCAATTACACACAATAAAACAACACATCCAATTATAATTAATGATGTTTTTTTCTTTTTATTAGGTATTATTTGAGACTGGGGTAGTGTATTAACCTTTGCTCCACAGCTTATGCAAAACTTGTTATTTTTCTCTACTTTTGCTCCACAATTGGTACAAAATTGTTTATTTTTCATATATCTTCCTCCTAGTATCCATAAACATAGTTAACATCTTCAAAAGTGTATTCAATATCACTTATCAAGCAACGTTCTCCTTAGTACTTATTAAGCTTCATGTCTGCAAGGATTATTTCGGTCCTTGCATGTTTTCCGCTAGTATATTCATTGTCCAAAGCATAAATTTTTATCATGACATATTTCTTACCAGCAATATTAACGTTAAATGTAAATGGATCAGTCTTTGCCATTATATTCGGACTAGTATACACAAGCTCATCATCTGCATATATTTCTACTCGTCCTATTTCATATATTTCCTGATTTTCACTAGCTGCAATAGTTCCACTAATACTAACAAAATTACTATTAACATAATATTCTGCATGCATAACAGTTGTTGATATAACTGGTTTACTGATTACAAAACAATTGCTGAATTCATTGCCTAAATGATCTTTTGCAAAGCTTACCGGTTCATCCCACCAATTCTCTGAAAAAGTCTCCATCTCTGTTAAATTCACCGGTGCAAGTCCTATATAATAATTTCTCTTTTCAATAAAATCGCTATCGGGTCCAAAGTAGCTGATATACTCATTTAACTTATTCACTGCAGCAATATGACCGGATGTAGTAAATTCATTTTCTGCTTCCGTTAATACATTTGTTAAGAATTCATCATATATTGTTGAATATAAACTGTTAACACTTTCGTTGTTGTAGTTTAAAACTGCTTCTAACGTCTCTATGGCATTTTCATAGTCTTTATTATTTTTGTATTCTGTAGCTGTTGTTATCGCATTTTCAATTGTATTAGTGTTCAAAGTATTAGTGTACGCTTCTGCACGGGCGAGAAGTTCCGTATCATCACTTACTTTTTTCATAGCCTCGTTCAGTACCGCAATCGCACCGGCATAATCTCCTGATTCAACTAAGCCCTCAGCCTTTGCTAATGCTTCATCGGCAGTTTCTGTTTCCATTGCTGTAGTATATATGTCTATTTTTGTCAATACATCAGCATCATTTTCCAAGTGTTCTGACATATCATAAAGTATTGCTATTGCACCGGCATAATCTCCCGATGTAGCTGCTTCCTCTGCCTTAGTCATTTCACTTGTCTTGTATGTAGTTATTGCCTCCTGCTTTCTTGTCTTTGCACTTTCGTAGTATGAATCCTCGACACTAACCTTGGAATAACTGTCAATGGCTTTTAAATAATTCTGACTTTCCATATAAGCCTCTGCGGTCTTATACGCAGTTCTAGAATTATTTATCATCTCAACATATATCTTTAAATCTTCAACTTCATCAGTTAATTTTTTCATATTAAAATATTCAACTAATTCAATCGTGTCTTTTACCTCTTCATAAGTAAGTTCCTCATTGTAGAAGGCAGTTTTACTTTCTACAAGGTATTTTCCTAATTCTTCTCTCAATTCAAGAGTCTTATCTACATCATTATCGATATTATCTTCATAGATTTCTTTTGCAACTTCAAAGTCCCCTTTTTTAATCTTAGCTATTACCTGATTAACAGGATTATTGGCTTTAACAAGATATGTTATACCAAAAGCAACTCCACCAATTAAAACAATGCTACCAGCTATAATTGCAGCAACTATAGGCGTTCTCTTATTTTTTTTACTCTCTGATATATCCTGTTTTGGTTCTGCCAACTCTACTTTGGCTCCACAGCTTATACAGAACTTTCCGTTTTTTTCGATTTTAGCACCACAACTGGTACATATTTGTTTTTTGCTCATCTCGTCACCTGTACCTTTCTTGATATTTCTTTTATCTTGTCAATATGTGTAATTAATATACGTTATATCTCGCCGATTCCTTGACTATACGAATATTCCAATGCCCAACCATTAACAAAAGCCTCCTCAACAGCTCTCCAATACACATCTGATTGAGTTATCGCATATTCGGTCAATGCATCTGCAACTCCATTTTTCCATGCCTCAGACGGCATTATTGTAAAGTTCCATGCAACAGGTACTTTTCCCTCTGCGGTGTACATTGCATCCTGTCTTTCAAATAGATTATTAGATACAACCGCCTTTTTAAACGGAATATTGAATCCCATCTCATATGCCATAGCCTCTGTACCGGTTTCCGATGTTACACACCAATACATAAAATCTAAGGTTGCCTGTATATCTTCTTTTGAAGCATTTTTATTAACACACCAGAAATTTTCTGTTCCCGTACAAAGACCCTGATTAGCTTCATCTCCAACTCCCATGTAAATAGGTATCATAGCCAACTCATCCTCATAAAAATAATATAAAAGAGATGAATATTCCCAGGTTCCATTCTGATAGAATACTGCTTCACCATTAATAAACTCATTTCTTGAATCATCAAGCGACTTAGATGATAACTCTGATCCATCACATGTACTGTTGTTAATATATAGATCAAATATATCTCTATAGTTATCAAGGTATGTCCCCTTGATTGCATTGGTATTTTTTATTCCACTCTTCTCATATTCGAAATAAATCGGAAGATTAGACAAATGTGTCTTAAATCTCCAGTCAGAAGAGCCATCCATACCAGCTGATGTAAATGCTGCAAATCCAAGTTCATCTGAACGTCTGGTAATACTCTCTGCAACCGTTTTTAAATCCTCAAAGGAATTAATATCTGAAACTTCATATCCGGCTTCTTTAAGCAAAGTTTTATTCACGATAATTCCATATGACTCAATAACATATCCTATTCCATAAATATTACCATCTGCCTTAAGTGCATATGATTCTGAAGTTAATTCATCTGTTACTTTTTCATTAGTAAGGTCATAACAATAATCTTGCCACTCTGCAAGTCCATGTGGTCCACTAACCTGAAAAAGAGTTGGTGCATTATCACTTACCATTTCTTCTTGTAGCCTATATGAATATTCTCCGGCATATGTTGTTACAACTTTAACATCAATTCCTGTTTCTTCTGTATATTTATTTGCTAATGTCTGCCACGCTTCATCCTGCTCAGGTTTGAGATTAAGATAGTATACCGAGCCTTTTTCATCTTCATTATCATAAATTACTTCTCCCAACACATCCGAGTTTTCTTCAAGTCTGTAATTCCAATACCTATATTCATCATATTCCAATATACCTGAACCACTTTGCTCCTTGTAATTTATAATCCAATATCCGATGCTACTATCGAATGATAATTCGCATATAATATCACAATTATAAGAATCATCTTTCCAAGTAAATTCAATTTCAAGCTGAACACTTCCTAGTTGTAAATCTTTATTCTTACTATTAACTTCCCATACGAAATCAGTAATATCATAGGCACCTGAAACCAATAACTCTTCTTTATCTATATCATTAATTACGTGAGGGGTTTTTAAAACATAACTTTCAACATACTTCCCACCATCACTATTATAAAAAAACACTTCTTGTGTTATTACCTCTGCCTTGTCTGGAAATTTTATGGGATAATATTTTAATTCTTTCATATCATCCATTTCAATGCTATCAACCTGCCATCCATTATCCCATTCTGTTGCTGTACAAATAACATTTTCCTTCGCCATTACATATTCATCTGAATACATAATTTCACATTTAATTTTTGCTTCATCTTGATTTACCTTCCTATCAATGACCTTTACTTCAACATCAGATAAATCAAGTTCTTCACATCTTGAACTTACATAATCACTATTTTCAACCTCTTTGATTACATCATCTGTAAATGTGTCTTTCTTTTTATTGTCATTGCATCCGCCTAACAGAATAGTTACAAATAATATTGACAACACTACCAAAATTTTTTTCATAATCGTTCGCTCCTTTTAATAAATTCTCATATAGTTTTTTATACATTCCATCGTATTCTTTAATTTTGACCCGCTAATAGGAATCTCCACATCATTCTTAAGCACGACATTTCCTTTCCCCACCTCCTTGATTTTGTCCATATTAATTATGTAACTCTGATGTACTCTTATAAAATTTCCACCCAAAGCTTTTTCAACTTCCGCAAGCTTCATATAGCAAGAATTTTGAATTTTTTCCTGATAAAAAGTAATTTTTCTTTTATCACTTTTGATGTAATACACGTCGCTCATTTTAACGGTTAAGATTCGGTTTTTGCCAATGCCATTTCCTATTCTTAATATGTCTGCATTGCTTTCATCCACAAGCTTTACAGTCTTCTCCAACGCAACTCTTAAATACTTGTATTTAACAGGTTTGGCGAGAAAATACGCAGGATTAACTCTGAAAATATCCTGTACCTTTTCAATCAAGCTTGACATAAAAATAATTTTAATATGGGGGTATTCATTCAGAATAGTTTCTGCTACATGTACACCATCCTGATTTTTCAGACAAACTTCCATAAAAATAATATCAACCACGCCTTTTGCCTCATCTATTATATGAGTTATTAATGCAAATGGATTGTTGTAAACCGAAACCCATACTTCGCCATTCAAAATATTAATTATTTCATTTTTTAGTTTGCTTCCATCTTTTTCATCGCTGTCGCATATTACTATGTGAATCATAATTTTCCTCTTACAAGTTGTAACTATATTTTTTATACTACAAATTACATTTGAATAGTTTAATTCGTAACTTTTATGTGTTTAAATGTAACTTTTACACTTTCACGTTATCACCACTTCTTCCGTATTCTCAACCTTTCCACCGCACTGACTTCTTTCAGTGCAATGAAATGCCCAGTTTTCTTGCAAGTTTTGAGATAATGTGTAATAATGTTTTTAAATTTTGTATGAGGTGAACGCATATGGTATTGAGGGACATTTACTTAGAATTAAGTACGATTTTAGATTTAAAATATGAGAAAAATCAAAACGGCTCTTATAGGGTTAACACAGTGATTGCCTCACTGGTTTATCCTGATTTGTATATGAATGGGGAGTTTTCAGAAAATGAGCTTTGCTATTTTTTAAAGCATGCTGAATATTCATATCAGCACTATCCTAACATTCGTAATTCTTTTTCTGAATTAATGAATCCTAAGAATGGAAGTAACAGGTTTCCGGTAACAGAATTTGCCGATTTATTAGAGGTTGAAAAATTATATGCCTATTATTCAAAGCTTATTGAACAGCTTGATTCAAGTAGGCAAGAAACTCTTAAGGATTTTATTGAACGAACGCTTGAACAGGAACCTCTTATTCACTCCAAATTAAAATTGCTATGCACCAGAAATCACGAATATCTTACATGGATTGTGATTTTTTCCATGTTTAACAAAGATATTGCAGAAGACAAATTTAATAACTACATAAATTCCGTTCAAAATGTATCTGAATATTATGGAGCAGATGAATCCTCTGACCACAATTTTAGCATCTCTCTTCAGAGAAAAGCCGGTCAGTTAAATATAATAACAGCATTATTAATTACACTTGTGTGCATACAGTTTTTATTGGCTTTTGCTCCGCATTTTATGAAAAGCACTATTGCGTCATTTCCTAAATGGGCATCACAATCCTATTACATATTTATTATATTGTATTCCTTTGCCACCTTGGGCGTATGGATTTGGCACGCACTTACCACCTCCAAGCAAACGGATTTAAAGATGCTTTTTCATTTCAAAAACAACTATCCTGATTTTACTGAGGATTCATTAAAAGGGGATTTTAATGTAAAACCACACAATTCTGTTTTAGAAAAAAGACGGTCCAATTTTAGGAAAACTAGTATGACCTTAACTTTATTTTTATGTACTTTAATGCTTATTCCTGCAGTTATTTTAAAAAGTTTTCCTCTATTCATTGGGCTGTCACTTATATGGATTCTCTCCTACATGTGTCTGGATAGAATTGTTTCCAGCTACAGCTACAGAACCTTTTACGATGGGCTCACTGCCGGAAAGAAGCTCAATCCTTATCGAGGACTTGCGAAAATATACAGATGGGAATATGAGAAAACGGGATTTAATTTTAAAAACAAATACTACCACAATCACGTTCCAATTCATGGTAATGAATGCTACAAAAATATATTTTTCATGTCCTATGATAGAAACAGATGGGCACTTTTAGACTTGTATTTATTGATTTTATTTATAAATTTTTATTTTCTTGTAATTGCATTACTTGGAAGTATAATCGGCAACAAATCAGTCTTTTTCAGACTGCCTGCCCATATCGATATTAACCTGCTAATTATGGTATACCTGGCAACTATCGGTGTTTTTTGCATTATTACTGCCCTTTGTAACAAAAGTTATTTTACTGCTTCCTCTTTCGCCAAATACAGTCTGGCACATATTAACAGACACCCGGAGGATGCTGCCAAATTATACATTTCAATGCAGTCAGAAAATATCCTCAGGGAAATTGATGTTGCCAGAGGAATTTATGTATACAATATCGCCCGTTTTGAGCAAGGAGATTTTACGGAAGATATTTTTCCGGAAACAGACCGAATGCTCTATTATCATCAGTCTGTAACCTACAAAGCGGCCCTCAAAATAACCTATTGGTTTGCATATTTCATATTATTTTTCCTATTAATATGGCATGCAAAGAATTTATGGTTATTTATTCCTGTTACAATTATTGTTCCGGCAATGTATGTAATCAGTTACCGATTTTTTATAGATAAAATTCATTATAAAAGAATAATTAAGGAAATTAACAAGCTGTCTTCTTCTGCAAAATAAAAAGTGACACAATTGTAATCAGGCACACCGGCGCAGTTATTAATAGCTTGGCGATTCCGGTGCCTGCAAAATTGGACAGGATGCTGATTAGCACCATACCTACAGCAGTTCCTGCTCCATTAACGTAGCTTGCTAGAGCTGACACTCTGCCGATTTTATCACGGGGTGCCAGCTCTGTTATTACCAAAAGCATAAGATTGGTAGCAGCAAAATATCCTCCCACCATCATGCCCCATGCAATTCCCATAACAGGAGCTACATCTATCCCAGTGATGTTCATTATGACAAAAACCAGCACTCCCACACAGCCGATTCCAATATCCATACAAATAATTTTCTTACGACTTAGCCTATCTGACATATACCCACTTAACAATGTAATTATTACTGTCACAAGAGGCTGACAAAACATAGCAAGCTTTACCGCCTGCTCATTATTTAGTGTCAAGGTTGCAATAGGCTCATTGTAAAAGGTTACACCGGACACACCAATCCCCCATATAAAAAGAGGAATGAGGTAGCCAATAACCCCTTTTATTGTGGCCTTTTCGGTATGTGCTTTGACAGTCTTATTTCGTTCTGTTTTCACCTTTTCTTTTGGCATAAGAAGCATTGTAACAATCATAACAACACTAACTACAATTATCCCTACCAGATAAATTCCTCGCCATTTTGGATTTCTAATAAGAGCAACCCCTATGCCACTAAGAGCTGCCACTGCCGCCAGAACACCCCTTATAGTCCCTCTTCTATTTTCTTCAAATTTATCCACAATATATATGTATTGAATATCCACACTACAACCAAAGGACACCAGTGAATTTCCCAATAAAAATAATAACCAGTTAGATGTGGTCATGCAAATAACCAGACCACTACACAATACGACAAAGCTTATAAGAAATACTTTTTTCTTCCCTATGTAGTCCACCAAAACTCTTGCCATTGGCGCCAGAGCCGCAATAATACCAAAAGGTATTGCCGTCTGATTGAGCATAATTGTAGCTTCCTCAAGACTGATATTTTGTGGCACCATTAATAAATCCTTAAGATATAAGGACTGAATTTTGTCATATAATTCCGCACAAAAGGAATCCCCTATTTGAATTAATATTAAAAGTAAAATAATAAGCATAAAAACCTCCGACTCCCATTATAATACTTTTTTCCATAAAAATACACCGGTAGCCATCGCTTCCGGTGTATAATTACATATCACTACGCATTTTCTGCTCTTTTTTTCAATTCTCCATATCTTCTGTCAACCTCTACCTGTATCATTTCTACAACATCTGCATACTCTTCTTTTTTAAGATGCTTGGTTCTTCCCATCATGCTAAGCCAATCGATTACAGGAATCTTTTTTCCTGTTTTTTCCGGGTCATATGAAAGTCTTGTTACCCCCTGCTCCACTTCATATAGTGGAAAATAACAGGAGTTTACTGCCGCTTCGATTACCTTGCGCTCTGTGGCAGGCTTATCATTCCAGTTAAGAGGACATGCAGAAATTGCTTTGACATAGGCAGTTCCAGTGGTTTTGGCATAATGAGCTGCCTTAGCTGCTTTTTTCATAAAATCCACAGGGTTAGATTCCGCCACTGTTGCCACATAAGGAATTCCCGTAGCTGCCATAATCTGCGGCATATCTTTGTGGAAAAAGTTTTTGCCATACTGTGTTTTTCCCACATGGGAAGTTGAGCTTCTGGCGCCAAGTGGCGTTGAATATGAAAGCTGGTAACCGGTGTTCATATATCCACCATTATCATACTCAAATATCAAAAGTCTGTGACCTCTAAGGGCTGTTCCAAGGGCTGAACCCATACCGATATCCATTCCACCATCACCGCTCACCATAATGAAAATTATGTCTCCCGGCGGAATCTCTCCCTTTTGCTGCTTACGATAGCAGATTTCTGCCACACCACTTAAGGTTGCCACTCCGTTTTGGAACAGATTATGAAGATACGGAACTCTGAAACTGGTTTTTGGATATGCTGTTGTAACAATCATTCCACAGCCTGTCTGGAACAAAAATACCACCGGGTCCTCAATACCTCTAAGGAGAAGGTTAAGGTTTACAGGAATTCCGCACCCCGGACATGCGCCGTGCCCCGGTGCAATACGGGCAGGTACTGCCGTTGCAGTATTAAGATTAGCTCCTGTTGGAATGCTTTTAATTACCGGTTCAAATAGCGGTTTATCCTCTGATTTGGACTTAGTGCCTTCAGTCACACCATAATAATCAAAATCAGACTTTTTTGAGTCCCCTGCCCATTCAAACATTTTCCTCGCATCTTCTTTGAAAAAGTCCTTACCACCAAGTCCATATATAAGGCTCTTAACTCTTGCACTACTGCCAAATCTCTGTAAGCATGCCCTCACCTCCAGAGACAAATTTCCACCTCCGGCGCCATAACTGTCCTGTCTGTCCGCAACAAGAATATTGTCACATTTACCAATTAATTCACACAGTTCCTTCCCCGGAAACGGACGCAGAACGTGTAATGTGGCTGCTCCTGCCTTTTTCCCTTCTTCTCTTAATTCTTCTACTGCTTCAATAGAAGTGTCATATGACGAACCAAGAAGAAAAATAAGGCTGTCGGCATCTTCACAGCAAAAGCCCTCTACTTTACTGTAGCTTCTGCCTGATATTTTTTCATATTCGGCGAAAATTTCCGGCAAAAGTCGGTCAGCTTTCTCCATTGCCAGATGAAGCTGATATCTGTTATTAATTAAATCCGGCTCATTCATATAGGAGCCCACTGTAATTGGATGTTCTAAGTCAAGAAATGGATAGTCTTCTTTTTTGGGTCCAATATACTCTCTCACCGCCTCATCATCTTCAAATCTATAGCAACGCCCCTTTTGATGACTGGTAAAGAAGCCATCATAAGCCACCACCACCGGAAGTCTCACCGTTTCTGCAAGCTTTAACCCTATAATATTGAAATCGTATACCTGTTGGGCTGTACTTGCAAACAAAATAGGCCAGCCCGCATTGAGAATATACATTATATCACTATGGTCACCTTTAATTGAAAGAGGTCCGGAGACCGTTCTGCACACTACATTCATAACCATTGGGTAACGTGTACCGGACTGCACCGGAAGCTGCTCGATGGCATATAGAAGACCATTTGCACTGGTGGCATTAACAACTCTTCCACCAGCAACAGAAGCACCGTAGCAGATTCCTGCCGCACTATGCTCACCTTCCGCTGCCACCATCACCATATCCGTGTCTCCGTTAGCCCTCATAATGTCAAGATTTTCTGCAATCTGAGTGGAAGGAGTAATTGGATAATACCCCATCAGGTCATACCCTATTTGTTTAATTGCAATTGCCGCCATTTCATTTCCTGAGGCATATTCCACAACCTGATTTTTCATTACACTTCTCCCCCTTCCATTCGTTCTTCCGTCAAATAGGATTCAGATGTAATATATCCATCCGCACCTGTTTTTTCGTAGTAATCCGGCATTCTTAAAAGCTCCTGATATGGCATAAAATACTCTTTTTCAGGATGTTCTGCCTCGAGTCCTTGAACAAGTGCATTAACCGGACACACATCCACACATCTTAAACAGCCCTTACAATGGTAGTAATCAAGCCCCACATTAACCATCATCTCTCTGCCATTGTATTCGCCCTTCTGAAACTGAAAAACCATATCCGGACAGGTTGAATGACACAATCCACAGTTAATACATCTGTCTTTGACAAAAACAGGAATATATCCCTGTCTTGATGGTGACAAATCTGCGATTACCGAATTACCTAATCTGGTATTAATTCCACCAATTGGGGCATTATTATATCCCCATTCCTGCTCTAGGTTGTTCTTACGAACCATCTCGCCACCATCTGCTAATTTATTCTCTAATTTCTTTACCTCTTCATAACCTCTTCTCATTCCCGCGAGATTCCCCTTAAGTGCATCCGGATATTTTTTACCAAGAGTATCCCTGCAAATCTGCTCTCCAGCAATTAAATCCTCTACTCCCATAAGCTTTAACGCTGCACCAAGCATTACCACATTAATTCTTGAATGGGTTTCCATTGCTATTTTTTCTGCTTCAAGTCCATAGCATTCTCCCATTACGCCGGAGAGCTCTGTCTGTCCCGGCTCTAATGCCACGATAACTGTTGTATCCTGTCCGCAGCCCCTCCATACGGATTCATCCCTTAAAAGTGCCTGATGAAACACCACTAATAAATCAGGACTCTCTACCGGTGAATGGTCCCTTATTTCCTTTTCTTTTTTACTATATCTAATAAAACCCTTTACCGGAGTTCCTGTTTTTTCTGAACCATAGCTGGAAAAACTAATACTATTAACATCCAGATATTTTACTCCCAGCTCGCCAAGCATTTTGCCACAAAGATTTGCTCCAAGTCCGCCTATGCTTTCTAGGCGGATTTCATAGTATGGTTTGCCGGATTCTATTTTTTCTATTAATTGCTGCACGCTTATCTACCTCACTAAATTATTGTTAATATTATATTCAAATACTGTTTTTATATGCCAAAAAAGCCACGAAACTTATTCGTGACTTTTTTTGAATTGCTTGTTTTTACTATAATAACTGGCATTATAATAGATAAAATTCTATTGTCTCTTCTCACACACGGCAGCTACAACAATCGCACCGGCAATTAAGCTTATACAAAGCCACTTAGCAGTGTTATTATTTCCCAAATCCGGAGAAACAATATTGCTCATATCATCCTCTTTCACCAGTTTACCTGATTCGTATGTAATTTCATAATTAGAAGTTACATCTTCACCGGCAGCATTTACAATAGTAATATTACTTACTTCAATCTTATCCCCATTCACTACAAGCTTAGCGGATACAACACTATCACCTTCAACCAAGCCTGTTACAGTATACTTATCCTTGGCAATTTCTTCATCGCCTTTGATTACCTGCTTATTCGCAGTTACAGTAATAGACTTTGCAGATATTTTTACACTGCTACTTCCAGTAACGGTTTCATAATTATCCTTATAAAATTTGTAGAAAACGGTATATGTTCCCACATTGATATGTTCTGCATATCCGGTGTAGGTTAAAAAGTTCACACCATCTCTGCTATAATATATTGTAGTCGCAGGTGTATTCACTTCTACATTAATTCCGTGAGCGTTTCCATCATAAGTTCCTTCGTAGCCCGATACGGTATAATCAAAAATAGAGTATGCCTTATTAGTGATATCAACCGTTCCTTGCAATACAACTCCTGTAGAAATATCGTAGTTCCTTCCTTCTGTTAAATTGATAGTCCATTTAAATGTATTTACAGCTCCCGGAGTATCATCATAATTGCCTACTACTTCCCATTCCACTCCCATGCGTTCTTCATAATCATCCAAAGTTACAGTGGTACTATCTGCTAATTCTTGGGAATCCAAAATATTATATTGACTATAGTAATTATCAAAAATTATATCCTCCGGAAATTCAGGAATTGTTATATCAGTTACCTTGGCTTTGGATGACATAACTGCACATGTTTTAACACTGAGGGTCCCGTCAGTCTCCACTACACACTCATCTATGTTAATAGAACCTCCGTTAATAGAAACCTCTACCTGTGGCAAAATAATTGCTCCCGAATTAGGTATAAACGTAAGATTGGCTACATATTCCCAAGGAGCATAATTAGCATTTCCTGCTACATCATTCCCATCACAATCTGTCCATTTTACACTTACACTATTAATTCCATATGAATTGCATTCAGCTGTATTGTTAAAAGGCTTATTTCCTTCAGGTGTATTAATATTTACATCAATTTGATTAACAATAGTTCCTGATGTACCTGTATTGGCATAGGTTACATGATTTTCAGTTACTTCCATCCATATTTTACAGTCGGAAAGAGAAATATCTGACAGATTAATATCATCTGATAAGCTTGTTATTATATCTTCTGTAGTGATAACCCCATCCTCAGTAATTGCATTACTGTAATACCAGTTATTGGTTCCGGTTTTGCCCTGAACCACTAAGGAAACCACTCCCGTTGCCTGAGAATCCTTTTTAACCAAAATAAGACCGTTATTATCGTCATATATTGCACTACCAATTTTAATGTTACTTCCGTCAAGTCTTAATGTCATTGCCTTTCCGGATGCTATAACTCCTGCTTCTGTCGTATCAGTTGTTAAAGCTGTAGCTGCTGAGGCAAATAACACACTAGATATATTTAAGTTGGTAGCAGGACGAACCGCTTCCTGATTGTTTACAGCACGGAAATTAACCGCACTACTAGGATAAGAAACCAATGCATATGCAATTTCAATATCGCGAGGATTACGTAGCCAAAAAAGTGCTCCACTACTCCAGTATGATGCCATGGAAAGCTTTATGCCATCCGTTCCACCTGCATAAATATATGTCTCTCCAAAGCTTCCGCTTAATGCATAAAGTTTATCCGAAACAGTATAAGTAATACTATTTTTCTTATCCAAAGTTGAAATTGTTGTACTTTGCATTAATCCTTGTTCAACAGTTGAAAAATATGTAGTATCACTACCAATCTGTTGCAAAAAAGCTCTAAGGTCACTAGCACCATAATGTCCTGAATATACCTCTATAGTGCCACCTGCCGCAGCATATCCTGTATTAGCTTCGTATTGATATGCTTTAGTAGCTGTACTACTGCTAAATGCCTTTCCGGTTGCCATTGGTGATGTAGTAAAAATAGCTATATTATCACCAGATACACTGCTATCCTTACCTAAAATATACCAAGTAATATCATTACCATTACTATTTTTACCAAAGGAGAGCTTTCCAAGATTGGTAGCATTGCCATCTGCATCAGGAACAAACACTGTCATTAACTCTTCCTGTGTTGCATATGCTGTAACACTTAATGGATTGCTGGTCTCGGCTTTAACATTGTAGGAATTGTCCATAAACATTGGAAATAACGTACCAACTAACATCACCACCAAAAGCACAGATAAACCTTTCTTAAAATTGAATTCTCGCTTCATCTAATCCTCCCTGTAAACACGTACATAAAACTAAATACATTCTATCATATTTCATCACCCATTACAACATCAAATAATGCAAAAAAACTTTTGCCTTGAATATAAAAGTAAATTCCACTTCAAGCTGAATTTAGTCTTACACTCTTTA
>CAZNUK010000044.1:0-19166 GCA_964576255.1 uncultured Butyrivibrio sp. | reverse complement strand
ATATTGAAATTCCACGTGGTTTATATGGTGTTTTGATTGATAATATTGAACAAGCCGTTTTTTGGATGCAATTACATGAAGAAATGCGCCAGGCGGGTTTTTATATAAAAACAGTAGAAGAATCATGTGAACATTTTGCAATTATGGATCAGGAAATTGTGTGGTACGGAAGTATGAATCTCTTGGCTAAAAACAATGCAGATGATAGCATGATGAGAGTTCAAAGCAAAAAAATAGCAATGGAACTTATGGGATTGACCTTTGGAAAGGAGTCATAGAGGAATGCAAATATCAGAACGCGACTGGAAGATATTCCGAAAAAAGATATCAGACTGGCAGGAATGTTACATGGAACGATTGGAGATGGAATACATAGCACTTTTGCAAAATGAAAAAAGTGCTTCCACTAAATTCTGGGAACTAGAAAAACGTATCAAGCAAGATAAAAAATCGCCAGGCGTTATAATTGATATGAGGCGATCAACTGCGATAAATAACATTGTAAGTTTAGTTTTGGATGGAGTTATATCGTTGGATGATTTGGAAGAATTTAGCGATGATTTAAAAGAGGCAGTGAAATATATAGTAGAGAAATGGTAAATCTTAGTCTCATCAGTCTCAAATGACTATGAGACTGGTGAGACTAAGATGAGACTAACCAAAATAGAATGCTTCCTCAACTTGGGGAACAATTAATTAAATTCATTCATCGCATCCACATAATCCTGCAAGCCATTTTCCTTCAGTGCAAGCTTAGCATATGTAAGAGGTGCTTCCTCTGCCAACCGGTACAGATAGACAATATCATTCGGGTTGTCGAAGATAACTGTGGAATTACATTCCTTGCAACGGATAACAAGAATGGTATTTTCGCCAGTATTGATGAAAATGTAATCTGGGTGGTATAATTTCATTAAGAAACAAAGGAAAAGAGAGTGTTTATGTGGAGTAGTGAAAAGATAGAACAAAAAAAGAATATATTATCATCTCAACTGATAACTGGTAACGGAAGGTTTGCAGTATTCGTTATACGAATCTATAAGTATATCCAAAATGAGTGTAAGAAAAATGAAAGTAATTGGTGCTATGCGTCGAAAGTAAATAATAAAGCGATAAATTATGCGTATGATGGTTCTGTTGATCATATGGGGTATCAGGTAATTGAAGATGTTAAAAAACATCTTAAAGAGATGGGTTACATTAAGTATGTGAAAGAAGATGACAAATGGAAAATATATATTATCAAAGAGATAGATTTTTGTGATATAGAAGATTATTTATAAAAATAAGTGCGCATTCTAAGCGTTATGGTATATCTTGTTTAAATTTGCTCTGTGTTTTACAGCCTGTATGTAATACACGGAAGTACATTTATTGCCAATACCGGAGCGTCCGGGGTATTAGAAGCGATTAACATAATGGGCGGAGTATCTGTATTAGGACACAATGTTCCAATATGGGCAGTTGTGTTAATTGAATTTGTACTTGCTTACACTCTGGAAATTTTTGTGGGTAGTCCACTATCATTTAAGATTGCATGCCATTATTTTAATCCTAAGAAAAATCATCCATTTATTTTTGAAACTATGATTATTTCTGGTACTGTGCTGGTGATGTGCCCAATTATGAGTTTTATTGCAGCGATTTTGTATTATCCATATAACTTTATGGAATTCAATGTAATCCATTTTCTTGCAGAGTGGTTAAAATTAGTTTGCTACAACTTCCCATTTGCGTTCTTTAGTCAATTGTTTTTTGTTCAGCCAATTGTGCGAACCGTGTTTAAAACTGTGTTTAAGAAAGATATTGAAAAGCGTAAGGAAGAGGCCGTTAAAAAAGAACAGCAAGGCGAGAAGCTTATGCCTCATAGTGAAAGTGAAGCCATTGCAGATTTAATAAAGCGCGTGGAAGAAATTAAGGTGGAACTAAAGCAGGAAATTGAAGATAAGATTAATGAAGCTAAATAAATGTTGAAAATGATTAAGCTTCGTCCACAGGAGTAGGACGCAAAATTAACCAAATCTTTCCTTCCCTCTCCCCATTTACTCTGCTAAAATTTGTATGGTGTATAAAGGAGAGTAAGAAAATGGTTATTGCACAAATTACAGCAGTAAACTGGGTGTGTCTATGACAACGGATGTAATCGAGGATTATATAAATAAAAGAATACTGAGTTTTTAAAAACTGTTGACAACCCCTAAATTCGGTGGTAGTATTTAGAAAAAAATTAAGGAGACATACGATATGATTAAGAACTTACATTCAAGACTTTATATGTACATGTATAGCAGACATATTTGCTTATAAGTGGCAGCAGTGCACTAATATAAGCAGATAGGTCTTATATCTGGTGCATTAATTGAATGTAGGTTATTAGAATAAATCTATTGTTATAATTATCGCATCAGGTATATATACTTGGTGCGATTTTTAATGACTTAAGGAGGGACCCACCAAAGGTGGGAGGATTCCTTAAGTCTCGGACACCGCCCGCGAACAAAGTTCGCATCAAATGCGGTGTCCTCCCGTAGAAGCTCGCTAAGATGTGGCGGCTTCCCGAAGAAAAGAAGGGACCCACCAAAGGTGGCGTCTTACTGAGGAAAAGGAGGAACCATTATGAGCGAAAAAATAACCTTAGTTCGCCCCACAATAGAATATAAAATCAAGGCGCTTGAATACAGACAAGAGCATTTTGACAATGGAGAATTTATCATTAATGGAAGCGAGCTTCTTGATAAAATTGAAAATTATGATGAATGGTTATTGCAGGTACAAGCCAATGAAAAAGAGGAAACAGTTAATCCGGAATGGGTTGTAACAGACACTTTTTTTGCTGTAAATGATAAAGATGAAATAATAGGAATAATCGATTTAAGACATAGTCTAAATGATTTTCTCAAGGACTTTGGTAATTGTGGATATAGCGTCAGACCATCACGGCGAAAGAGAGGATTTGCAACTGAAATGCTAAGACAGGTTATTGAAGTTGCGAAGTCGGTGGGCATGAAACAATTACAATTGTCCGTGGAAAGAGATAATACGCCTAGTATTAAAACTATTGTTAGAAATGGTGGGGTGTATGAAAGAAGTTTTGAATTTGAGGGTGAACAGGCAGATGTCTACATAATAAAATTATAAGGAGGTCACATTATGATTAAATTCGATTCGGACAAAAATGCAATTCTCAATCCATGGGATTTTATTAAGCCCGTGGAAAATATGCCTAAGGTAGCAGTTGCCTGCTATTCATGCGCTACTTTTGACAGAATGTTAGCTGGGTTGGAGGTAAAACAGCTCTCTAAATATTCTGACGCTAACTGCGACGTTCCTGTATATGGAACAACATATAAGGGCGTTGACATAGCACTTTTTATGATTAGAGTGGGCGCCGCTAACAGCGTTGGCGCACTGGAGGATGTGTTCCAGATGGGCTGTGAAAAAGTAATTGTGTTTGGTACTTGCGGCGTTCTGGACAAAGATATAGAGGACTGCTCAATAATTATTCCTTACAGTGCAGTTAGGGAAGAAGGGGTAAGCTATCACTACCTTCCGGATTCGGATGAAATAGAAGTTAATAAGGAGTATATGGACATATTTAAACAGCTTCTGGATGAGCTGGGTGTAAAATACACCGTGGGCAAAACCTGGACTACCGATGGTTTTTATAGGGAAACTGAAGGCAAGGTTAAAGCCATGAAGGAAAAAGGCTGTGTCTGCGTTGAGATGGAATGCTCTGCGGATGCAGCAGTGGCGCAGTTTAGAGGGAAGGAATTGGTGCAGTTTTTTTATGCGGCTGACAATTTGGATGCGGAGGATTGGGATGCAAGGAGTCTTGCAAATGAAGCCAAATTAGAGGATAAGGACAAAATTGCAACTATTGCTTTGGAGCTTGCCACAAGAATTTAATTTATACAAAATTTTCATTTAAAAAGAACCATAAATATGCTATCATACATATTGTAAAAGGATTAAAAAAATATTGGAGGTATTTTAATATGAAGTTTTACATATGTGAACATTGCGGAAATATTATTGAATATGTGAAGGAGACAGGTGTTCCTGTTATGTGCTGCGGTCAGAAGATGACTGAGCTTGTTCCGGGAACAAGCGATGGTGCCCATGAGAAGCATGTGCCTGTTGTAACTGTTAATGGTAATGAGGTTACTGTAATGGTTGGTGAAGTGGCACATCCTATGATTGAGGCTCATTACATTCAATGGATTGTTATTGAGACTAAGAAAGGAAGCCAGATGGCAAAGTTGAACCCTGAAGAGGAGCCTAAGGCAACATTCCTTCTTGCAGATGGTGATGAATTTGTTGCTGCTTATGAATATTGCAACCTTCACGGATTATGGAAATCCAACTAATAGTATAAAATAATCTAAAATTAGCCCTGTTGAAGTTTTTCAATGGGGCTTTTGTGTTGTTTTTGTGAAGAGATAGTAATATAATATGTACTATGGATAAGAGAACAATAAACGAGTGCCTTGCACAAACTGTACAATTACATAGAGATAAGGAAGCGGTTACCGATTTTGATGTTTCCTATACATGGGGCGAATTATACGCACTCACGCTGGAAATGGCGGGGATGTTACGTCAAATTGGCATTGGTAAAAATACTCATGTGGCAATATGGATGGATAATAGTATCAGGTGGATAGTGCTATTTTTTGCCCTTAATGAGATAGGCGCGATTCCTGTTTTGATTAACGTGGCGTATAAGTGGCGGGAGCTGGAGGCTAATTTATCAACTTGTGATGTGGAATATATTTTTTATTCTCCAAAATTTAAGGATTCGGACCACGAAAGAACCATTAGAAAATTGAACAGGGATATGATTCCGAGATTTAAAGAGGCTTTTTTAGTAGATACCGCTTCTCTTAGAGTTCCTGACAGAGAAGAGGTTTTAAAAGTATGTGCTTTAATAGAAGATAAGACCTATGAATCCAACCAAAATGATGTGTGCAGTATTTTGTTCACATCAGGAACCACCGGCAGAGCCAGAGGCGCAATGCTTACGCATTACAACATAGTTAATAATTCTAAAGCTATTGTGGACAGGCTTATTTGGAATGAAGAGGACAGACAGTGTTTGGCGGTACCGATGTTCCATTGCTTTGGAATTACGGTAGGAATTATGGGAGCGGTGCACACCGGGGCATCAATACATATTGTACGGAAGTTTAAGCCGTCACTGGTATTTGAGACTATTGAAAAATACCGTTGCAATATTTTTAATGGTGTGCCTACTATGTTTTTGGCTATGAAAAATAGTGCGGATAGATTTAACTATGATTTGACAAGTTTGAGAGGGGGCCTAATGGCGGGTTCCTCTATTTTGCCTACAGAATATAAGGAGATTTGTAGGGAATTTAATTTAAAAAGATTGAATTCCGCCTACGGACAGACTGAAAGTTCTCCGGCAATTACTGTGTCCTGTGATGAAGATGGTCTTGATAAGCGTTCAGGCACAGGGGGGAAGCTTTTGCCCGGTGTGGAGATTAAAATAAAGAATCCGGGACAGTTTATCGGCGGTACACAGGATGGAGAAATCCTTACAAGAGGATACCATGTTATGAAGGGCTACTATAATATGCCAGAGGATACCCAAAAAGCCATAAGTGATGATGGATGGCTTGCAACAGGGGATTTGGGGCATATGGATGAGGATGGATATCTTCATATAACAGGAAGAATTAAGGACATTATTGTCCGTGGAGGGGAAAATATTTCTCCGGCAGAAATTGAGCAGGTAGTATGTCATTTGCCGGAGGTTGACAGCGTTAAGATTGTAGGAATTCCTGCTGACATTATTCAGGAAGAGGTTGTTGCATGTATTGTTCCTAAAGCAGGCTGTGATTTTAAACCGGAAGCAATTAAGGAATTTGTTAAGCAGCAGCTGGCTGATTATAAAGTGCCTAAATATGTATTTGTATTTGATAAATTTCCGATGAATTCCAGTGGTAAAATTCTATCCAAGGAATTATCTCGGATGTGCGTTGAATTAATAAAGACGCAGGACAAAAGAGGATAAAGAATATGGTTTTTTCTTCACTTACTTTTTTATTATTTTTCCTACCATTAGTAATAGTTTTTTACTACATTTTTAGAAACGAAAAATATCGTAACGGTGTTCTTTTGCTATTCTCCCTAGTATTTTATGCATGGGGAGAACCAAAATGGATATTGGTTATGCTTCTCACCGTGGGGATAAATTATCTCTGCGGTATTGTGCTTTCCAGATGTGACAAAGGAAGGCTTTTTTGGGTTATTTTGGGTGCGGGATTAAGTCTCTTGTGTCTCTTTTATTTCAAATACAGTGGCTTTGTTGTAGATAATCTGGAAAAGCTTTTGGGCTTTGATTGTGGTTTTGTGGCACCGGTACTTCCTATCGGAATTTCCTTCTACACCTTTCAGGTGCTTACTTACACCGTGGATGTGTACAGAGGCAAAGTGGAGGTCCAGAAAAACTTTTTTAAATTGCTTTTATATGTCAGTTTTTTTCCTCAGCTTATTGCAGGTCCAATTGTTAATTACAAAGATATTGAAAAAAGTCTTGGCAAACGTCAGGTTACGATGGAAGATTTTTATCAGGGCTTTATGCGGTTTGTAATCGGTCTTGCCAAAAAGATTTTAATCGCCAATACCTGTGGTGAGCTCACAGAAAAGCTTGGTGGTGGCGAATTTTCCGTAGCGGGGGCGTGGCTTTTAGCGGTGGCATATGCTTTGCAGATTTATTTTGATTTTAGCGGATATTCAGATATGGCAATTGGTATCGGAAGAATGTTTGGATTTCATTTCCTGGAGAATTTTAACTATCCGTACATTTCAAAGAGCATAACGGAGTTCTGGAGAAGATGGCATATTTCATTAGGTGCTTTTTTCAGGGAATATGTGTATATCCCAATGGGTGGAAACCGGGTGTCAGGGATAAAATTGGTGCGCAATATTATGTTTGTCTGGCTTCTAACGGGAATCTGGCATGGAGCTTCGTGGAATTTTCTTATATGGGGAGTGTATTACGGAATACTTCTATTAATAGAGAAACTTGTGATGCTTAAAATTAAGGAAAAAATACCGACGGTATTTAATATATTATTTACACTGGTTTTTGTACTTGTGGGCTGGGTGCTGTTCTACTATGTGGACATTGGTGATGGTATAAAGCACCTGGGCGTAATGTTTGGAGTGGTTAAGGCTAAGCTTGTGGATGCCAATGCGGTGTACTACTTCAAAGAATACTTAGGCTTCCTGATAATAGGTGTGCTTGCTTGTATTCCATGGAAGCAGCTGATTGATAAAATATTTGCTTCCAAACCAAAGGTAGCTGCCGGTATTGCAATGTGGCTTAAGCCTGTGGTTATTACGATTTTGTTGGCTGTTTCTCTGGGAATGTTAGTTGGACAGAGCTACAATCCTTTTTTGTATTTTAGATTTTAGGCCGGAAGGAGTATGAGAATGAAAAAAGTTATAGCGATATTTTTCACTGCAATCTGGCTTATGGTATTGGTGGCAGGAGGCGTATACTATTTTGTTCTGGCACCTAAGGAAGCCACATATTCCGAAGAGGAAAACCGTAATCTTGCAGGAATGCCTGTTGCAAGTGTTAAGACAGTTATTTCCGGAGAATTTGGTGAAGGAATTGAGGACTATCTTCTGGATAATTTTCCGGGAAGAAATTTTCTGAATGCTCGTATCAAAACTGTGAAAGGTTTATTAAGCGTTGCAGCCTATGAGGATTATCTTGCCATTGCGGATGGCATGAAGGACCCATTGGATACAGAGGTGGATTTGGGGGATATTGAGGATTTGTTACAAGAAAATACAGAGGTGCCAACCAAGGCTCCTGAAGAACCAATAACAGAGGAGGTTACCACAACACCGGATGTGGAGGAGCCAACAGTTCCAAGTGAGAACCCTCCGATAGTAGAAAAACCGGTGGTGGACTTGGCTGATTTTAACGAAAATTACGGAATATATATGGATAATGGAGAGGGACCATATTCAATACTTACTTTTCCTAAAAATAATGTGGCGGCTGTTACTGCGGTGCTTAACAAATATGCAGCACTGTTGCCGGAAAATGGTAAGCTTATGTTTACTATTGCAATGCAAAGTCTGTATACCAATCGTTTTGTAAACGCTTCCAACCATACCGGTTACTATGGCGACTGGGATGATATGGTAAATGCTTACAGTGCCAATAATGTGTATGCATTTGATACCGCCGAAACCCTTTGCGAAGCAATTCAAAAGGGCGAGTATGTGACCTTTAGAACTGACGGACACTGGACTCCATATGGGGCATATCTTATGTACCGGCAGATGGCGGCAAGAGCGGGAAAAGAAATTGCAGACTATGATAATGATTTTGAACATGATACATGGACACCTTTTAGGGGAACATATTACAGAGATTATCAGTCTGCTTATGAAAACGTTTTACCGGATGATTTGGATTTGTTAAAGCCAAAATTTGAAACAGAAGTAAGACGAATTACAGCAAAAGACCAATATATTTTACTGGATTTTATAGATTATAATGCAAGAGATAATGACCGTTATACAATGTATCTTGGAGGACCTGCAGGACCTTGGACTTACGTGGTCTCAGACAACAAAGAGACCGAGAATTGCTTGGTTATAACGGATTCCTTCGGAATGTGTTTTATGCCATTTTTGACTACGAACTATAACGAAGTGCATTATTATGATGCCCGTTATTATGATTATAATTTAGTGGGTTATACAGTAGCGGAAATGATAGAAAAACATAATATACAGGATATTTATGTGATAGTTGCAGATTTTCATGCTTTTAACAGCAGTTTTCTTATTACAAATGCAAATAAACATCTAAACAATGAATAGGTGCGCAACTTATATTTAATTATTTAGACATTTTGTTCAAAAAACAACAAAATATATGGGTGTTTTTTACAAAATTTAATTTTTGGAATAAAATGGGTTGCTTGTAAAGGTTTCCAATTTATATAATTTTTGTGGACGGTATTTTTTTGGGGTATTTCGTTTCTTACCGGGCCAAAAAACTATATAAGTATTGAAGGAGGATTTTTCAATGAAAAATCGAAAGGTGCGTACCTATCTTAAGGTATGCGCAATTGCTTTGTGTGCTGTTTTGGGGATTACCGCACCGGCGATTGCATTAACTAATGCGTTTGCAGGCAATGATAACGCAAGCACCACTTCAGCTGTGGACTACGAGCTGGTGGATAATATGCAGGATGCTGCTATTCTGCATTGTTGGAACTGGTCTTATGAGACTATTGAAGAGAATTTACAGTTGATTGCTGAATGTGGCTATTCTGCTATTCAGACTTCACCTGTAACACAGCCAAAAGACTATACCTATGATGGAGAAGTAGGTATGGAAGTTGGTATTCCGGGACAGGGTGGCTCCGGTAACTGGTGGAAAGTATATCAGCCTGTTACAATCAGTGTGTGTGACAACGGAGAAACATGGTTTGGAACCAAGGATGAATTTATCTCTATGTGTGAAAAAGCAGAGAGCTACGGAATCAAAGTTATCGTAGACGTTGTAGCTAACCACATGGGTAATGTTTCCGGCTGGCAGAATTCTCTTGATGATGTATCTCCTCAGGTAGGAACCTACTGGAATGAGGATATGCTTACTGATGAAAGCTACTGGCACATTAACGACCTTCAGGTATGGATGAGTGACGGCAGAGAACATATCACTCAGGGCTCCATGGGTATGCCAGATTTAAATACAGGTAACGCAACAGTACAGCAGTACTTCAAAGATTACCTTATTGAGTTAATTGATTGTGGCGTTGATGGATTTAGATTTGATGCTGCTAAGCACATCGAGACCCCAGATGATGACCCAGCATATGCCAGCGATTTCTGGCCAAATGTTCTTAATCCGGCTAAGAGCTATTATGCAAGCAAAACCGGAGATGAGCTCTATGTATACGGCGAAATCCTTAATATGGTTGGTGAGAATTTTAGCATTGACTCATATACCAAATATATGTCCGTAACTGATAACTCAGCAGGAAATCATTTATTTGATGCTTTTAGAAACGATAATATCCAGACATTGAATCTTAACTATGCCGCAGAAAAATCAGTTCTGTGGGCAGAGTCACATGATACATATATGAATGAATCTTCAAGATATGGTTCTGATAAATCAATTGTAAGAACCTGGTCTCTTGTTGCTAATAAGGATAATACAGCTGCTTTATTCTTTGTTAGACCATATTATTCGTATGAGACACTTACTGATGACCAGGATGGTGCATTCAGAGGCGATTTAGCTACAAGCCTTACACCTGCTATTATGGGTGAATGTGAGACCTATATCTGGGCTACTAACGAAGTGGCAGCAATTAACCACTTCAATAACAGATTTGTTAATTACACAGATTACACAGGAGTTGACGGAAGAGTTGCATACTGTGTAAGAGGACAGGGAATCATTCTTGTAAATTTTGATGGTTCAGGATACATCAGAATGTCTTCTCATGGACTTGCAGATGGAACTTACACAGATGAAGTTTCAGGAAATACCTTTAAGGTATCAGGTGGTGTAATCAGCGGAACAATCGACAGCGATTACGGTATCGCAGTTGTATATCAGGATGTTATGCCTAATCCGGGTCATGACTATGCTGTACAGATTACATCAAGCGTTGGAGATGGAAGTATTTTCTACTCTGATTCTCTTGAAGTTACTTTTACAGCAAAATATGCTGATACAGCAGAATATTCTGTAAGCACAGGAGAAAGCGGAAGCTTCACAAGCTCTACAACAATTAATATTGGTTCAGGACTTAAGGATGGAGAACAGGTAACTGTTACAGTTAAGGCATCTAATTCTTCAAGCTCTGACGAGAAGACATATACATTTGAAAAGGCAGTTTATGATTTATCTAACTGCGTATTTGTAGAAAATGATTACGACTGGGCAGGCGTTACCGCCTATATGTGGAATGACACAGGCTCAACAATTACTAATAATGGCGGATGGCCGGGAGAGGTTATGTTTGAATGTGATGCAGATAACAATATCTACGCACTTTCACTTAGCGGAGATTATAACAAGATAATCTTCAGTAATAGTGGTTCTTCACAGACAGCTGATTTGGATTTCCCAGGAGCAGGCTACTGCTATGATATCCAGAATGGTACATGGTATGAATACTATGACGAAGGAGATGATCCAACTCCTACACCAACACCGGACCCAGTGTATGAGACTCCTACTATTACAGCATCCGTTGAATCGTCTCTGATTACAGGTGCAACAAGTGTTACTTATACTGTAACAGATGCAGAAAGTGCAACATATTCAATTGATGGTGCATCCGCAGTTTCTTTCAGTGGAAGCATTACTCTTACAGTTGGTGAGAATGTAGCAGAAGGAGATACTCAGACAGTAGTAATTAAGGCTGTTAATGGGGATAAGTCTGCAACAGCTACTTATGTATATACATTTGAAAAAGCAGATGATGATACTACATCTTACATTTATCTTGATGTGAGTCAGTGCACGTGGTTTGGTAATGATAACGCAGTTGCTGCAGTTAAATTCAACAACCAGAGCTCATACACAAAGTGTACAACAGAGACTGCTAGTGGAGTGACTTACTATAAGGCAGAGGTTCCAACTGGTGCTAAATCTTTCAGCTTATGCAGAATGATTCCAAGTGGAGCAACATATAATGCAGTTTCGGTAACACTTACTTCAGGCAATAATTTATGGACTGCATATTCAGGATTGAATGGAGGCAGCTGGAGCAATAACACATCCCTTGGCGGAAATAATGAAGTAACACCAGTTGACCCTGCTGACGGAATGATGACAGTTACTTTTACTAACAACTATAACTGGAGTGGTACAATTAAGGCTTACTACTGGGGAAGTTCTACTAATAGCGTTTCATGGCCTGGAGAAGCTATGACGGCTGCAGGAACTAATTCATACGGAGAAAGCGTATATGAAATCACTATTCCGGATGATATTGTGGGACTTATTTTCACCAATGGTTCCGTGCAGACAGTTGATATAACTACCAATCTTACAGATGGAACTAATTTCTATATTTCAGGAAATAATGGTGGTAAATACACTGTAACAGCTAACTAATATAAGTTGATATTAATTTTTGGAGGTCTTGCCAGATGGCAGGGCCTCTTTTTTGTACGTATTTCGTGTCGGCAAAAAAACTATTATTGAAATATTTGGTGAATAATATTATTATAAAAGTTAGTTTGGAGGAATTACAAAATATGAGATATGAAGATATTTTAAAAAATGAAGAAGTCAGAGCTTTTATAAGAAAAGGTAATGCGAATCTAAGGGTTCTTGGTTTTACAGACCATTCGGAAGCCCATACTGCAATGGTTGCTGAGAGAGCGGCATATATTTTGAAGGCGCTTGGATATGATGAACATGATATAGAATTAGTGAAGATTGCAGGGTATATGCACGATATTGGAAATTGTATTAATCGAACAAGACACGCAGAATACGGCGCGCTGTTGGCCAACGAGCTTTTGGAGCATACCGATATGAGCCTTGAAGACAGAGTGACAGTGGTGTCTGCAATCGGTAATCATGATGAGTCCACCGGCGGAGCTAAGGACGCTATTTCTGCAGCTTTGATTATTGCGGACAAGACTGATGTACGTCGTAATCGTGTAGCGGAGAAGGATACCAACAAATTTGATATTCACGACAGAGTTAATTATGCTGTTACAGCGGCAGAGCTTGTAGTGGACAAGGAGAAAAAAGAAATTGTTCTTAACCTTACAATAGATGAAAATATCTGTACTATGTATGAGTACTTTGAAATATTCCTCGGACGTATGATGATGAGTAGGGGGGCGGCAGAGCTTTTGGGCGTTAAGTTCAAGCTATATGCCAACGGAAGTAAGATTTTATAAGAGAGTCAGGTTAGTTTTACATGAAAGAAGAATTTAAACAGGGAATTAAGGATGGAATTCCGATATGTCTTGGATACTTTTGGGTGTCCATGGCATTTGGAATTGCAGCTGTTAAAGCCGGTTTGCCGGTGTGGACGGCGGTGCTTATGTCTTTTACCAATTTAACCAGTGCAGGCCAGTTTGCCGGAATTAATATTATGGTAGCGGGGGGCCAGGCATTGGAGCTTTTTGTAACGACCCTTACAATTAATATGAGATATTTTTTGATGTCCTTATCAGTTTCCCAGAAGGTGGACGAGAATTTTTGCACGCCTAAAAGACTTGTTGCCTCCTATGGGATTACGGATGAGGTTTTTGCTATGTCCATGCAGCGTAAGAAGGATTTATCCTTCCTCTATATGGTGGGGCTTATTCTTACGCCGCTTCTTGGCTGGACGTTGGGAACATTAACGGGAGCTGTGGCTACAGACCTTTTGCCGGAAATTGTGTCTAATGCCATGGGAATTGCTTTGTACGGAATGTTCATTGCGATTATTGTGCCTCCTGCAAGGGAGAATCCAAAGGTGTTTTTTGCAGTGGGACTGGCCATATTGGCAAGCTTTGTTTTTACATATGTGCCGGTAATCAGTGGAATTTCCTCTGGTTGGAAGACCACAATTATTACGGTTGTAGTAAGTCTGATTGCGGCTTTACTGTTTCCGATTAAGGAGGAAGAAGTGTAATGGATGTACCTTATTTGTTGATGTGTGTGGCAGTTACGGCGTTAACGACATATTTAATCAGAGTACTGCCAATGGTGGTTTTTCGTAAAAAAATAACTAATATAAGAGTAAAATCTTTTCTATATTATGTTCCGTATACAGTACTTGCGGCCATGACTTTTCCGTCAATTTTTACAAGTACGGGAACTCCTGCAAGTGGAATTGTTGGATGCATGGTGGCACTTATTTTGGCATATTTTAAAAGAGGACTTGTGATTGTTGCCCTTGGAGCGGCGGCTTCGGTTTTGGTGGTGCAGCTTTTGGGATTTTAAAATTTCACATATAGTAAAATTGATGATAGTGTGATATAATTCTAAATGATAAAATTTTACTTTCTGAGGAGGTCTTCAAATGGGGTTTTGTGAAGAAGTTCTTGAATTGGTTAAAACAGCATATACCAAGTTTTTGTTGGAAGATGATTCTACCATGTTTATAGAGAAACTTCAGAATCAGGATACTCCAATAGCTCTGTTTGACAGTGTTCTTTTGGGACAATGTGAGATTCTTAAGGAGAACTACAGATATATTTTACAGAATGAAAATATGTGTCTTGTATACGGCGAGGTTGTTATTAATAACGACTTGCGGGATATTCTTACGGAAAGGCAGACCAGAATAACTGCTTTGTGTACTAACGAGTCCGGTGAGATGAAATTTATATCCATTCACGCATCTGCCAATAGAGTTAGATTTGTGGACGAGAAACAGCGTATGAAACGTGAGTTTCAATACAGAGCAGTTATGGAGCATATGTGTGATTTGCTGTTGGAATTGGATGTGGACCTTAATACTTTTTATTGCGATAAGAAGAGATATGAGGCGTTCTTTGGAGAGCCCCTGGCATATAAGGGGGTTGATGACTGGTTCTGGCATCTGTGCAGTGATTTTGTATATAAGCAGGATTCAGAGAATCTGGATATTTTCCGACCTAATGATATTTCCAAGCGTTTGAAGAAACGGGATTTTATTTTTGATACTAAATTTAGAATTCATAGAGTTGATAATGACTGCGTGTGGGTTCATATGAGAGTTGTGTTTATCCCTGCTCTTAATGATGCCAGCATTAGTAAAATATATATTCTTCTTGATGATATTACTCTGGAGATGGCGGAGAAGATGCGTAATCTGGAATTCGCCAGAAGAGATTCTCTTACGCAGTTGTGGAACAGAAGGTACACTAAGGAGCTTATTGAGAGCCGTATCAGGGCGGATGGACATGGCGTATTTGTACTGGTGGACATTGACCATTTTAAAGAGGTTAATGATACATATGGTCATATTACAGGAGACCATCTTTTGACCAGAATCAGTGATAATATGACTAAAAAGCTTAATTCCAGAGATGTTCTGGGTCGTCTTGGCGGGGATGAGTTCGTTGTATATATATCCTGTACCGGAGATGAAGAAAAGGATAAGCAACATATAATGGAGGTTGTTGCGGCCACTAAGTTTCATTATACAGAGGATGAGCTGGATATGGACATTCACTGTAGTGCGGGTGCGGTTATTTTTAATAATCCGGATATCACTTTTGGCGAGCTGTATGAGGCTGCGGACAGGGTAATGTATAAAGCAAAGGAAGCCGGAAGAGATAAGACGAATATTGTGAAGATATAATGAGATTAAGAGGCTATGACTTATGATATTTAACCTGTTTACTTGACAGGGAGCATATCATTAATGTTTTAGCCTCTCGTTTTATAATAAAATTTAAGTGAGAGTTTTTACATCCTTGTACGAATAATTAATGTAATAAGGAGGGAACCACGTAGTGGGAGGATGCCTATGAAGGAGGTTGATTTTATGAAAAAAATAATAATGTTACTTTTGGTTACCGCAATGACATTCACTTGCTTTGGTTGCACCGCCATTAAAAAGAACCTATCAGGCGACGGTGTTATAACCCCGGATGTTTCAATCCCTACCATTTGTGATGGTAATGAAGAACAGACAATGGATGACATTGGTGAGGAGACTTCAACCGGCTGGAATATGGTCCTAAGAGGCGAATATTTAAATAGCAAAAATGGACATCTTATTATTTCTGAAACTGGTCCTATTGAGCTTCGTACTAAAGATGAAAGTATCTTTGACGATTTGACCGATGGAGATGTAATTGAAGTTGCGTGCCTGTATGTAGAGGAAAGTTATCCGGGCGGCACAGATGTTTTAGAATTGTGGAAAAAATCGGATGGTGAATACGAGGATATCGATAAGGATGTACTTTTAATGCTTGCAGAGCTTGGCTGGGTGGACAAGTTGGTAATAGAGGATGAACCGGATGAATTGATAGGATACTATTATAGTGCAGAAGGTAATGACTATATTCTTGCAGGGGAAGAATCAATATATATTTATCCACATCCTGACATGGTGGAAGATGTTCAGGTTATCTATGGTTACACAGACGGAGATTTGATAGTTGTTCAATGCGAGTTAGTGGTGGATGGCGAATACAAATATGCCAAAGTCTGGTCTTCGGAGTTAATAGAAGAAGGAACGCCGGAAAATCTTGTTGGTATTATTGGAGAAGAATAAAATAACATATATTTATTTTTTGGAGGTCTCAGTAGTTCAAAAGTGCATCTGAGACCTCCAAAACATTGAAGCAGGAGGTCTCAGGAGCGCAAAGCAGGCCGAGAGACCTCCAAGAAGCCTAAGCAGGGGGTCTCAGGAGCCCAAAGCAAGCTGAGAGACCTCCGAGAAGCCCAAGCAGGAGGTCTCAGGAGCGCAAAGCAAGCTGAGAGACCTCCAAGAAGCCCAAGCAGGAGGTCTCAGAAGCACAAAGCAAGCTGAGAGACCTCCGAGAAGCCCAAGCAGGAGGTCTCAGGAGCCCAAAGTAAGCTGTGAGACCTCCGAGAAGCCCAAGCAGGGGGTCTCAGGAGCCCAAAGCAAGCTGAGAGACCTCCGAGAAGCCCAAGCAGGAGGTCTCAGAAGCGCAAAGCAAGCTGAGAGACCTCCAAGAAGCCTAAGCAGGAGGTCTCAGGAGCCCAAAGTAAGCTGTGAGACCTCCTGCTTAGTTGCGCCAATACTTTTTTTGGTATATAATTAGGCTTGATTGAAACAGAAAGGGACTCCTATATATGATTGAAAAGAAAATTGGACGTAATGACCCATGCTGGTGTGGTAGTGGCAGAAAATACAAGGTGTGCCATCAGCAGTTGGACGATAAAATAGCAATGTATGCCGCAAAAGGTGCTTTGGTGCCACCAAGGAATATAATTAAGACTCCTGAGCAGATTGAGAAGATTAAGGAAAGCTGCAAAATCAATATCGCTATTCTGGACTATATTGAGAAGAATATTCATGAGGGAATGGCATTGAGTGAAATAGATAAGATTGTGTATGATATGACCACCGAAAGAGGCGGAATTCCTGCACCTCTTAATTATGAAGGTTATCCATACAGCGTGTGCACTTCGGTTAATGACCAGGTGTGTCATGGTTTTCCGGAGGCTGACAGAATTCTCAAAAATGGTGACATTGTTAACGTGGATTGCTCCACGATTTTGGATGGATATTTTTCGGATTCATCAAGAATGTTCTGTATAGGTGAAGTTAGTCCGGAGAAAAAGAGATTAGTGGAAGTTACTAAGGAATGTGTCCAGAAAGGACTTGAAGCTGTTAAACCTTGGGGATTTCTTGGAGATATGGGACAGGCAGTTCATGACCATGCCTATAACAATGGATATACTATAGTAAGAGAAATTGGTGGACACGGTGTTGGTTTGGAATTTCACGAGGAGCCGTGGGTTGGATATCACACCACAAAGGGAACGGATATGTTGCTGGTTCCGGGAATGATATTTACAATTGAACCAATGGTAAATATGGGCAAAGAAGATATTGTGATTGACCCTGCTAATGACTGGGAGGTATATACGGATGACGGAATGCCTTCAGCGCAGTGGGAGATAATGGTACTTGTTACAGAAGATGGAGCAGAGGTGCTGTGCTGGTAATTTTTTAAAATAGCTGGTAATTTTTTTGAAATAGCACTTGACAATATAACGTCAGGTGCTATAATAAACTTAAACATATGAACAATTATTCAGATGTTCACAAAAAGCAAGATATTTGCATTTATTAAATTAAAAACGAGGAGTGTAGAATTATGAAGAAAACTTACAAGATTGAAGTTGATTGCGCTAACTGCGCTAATAAGATGGAGGAAGCTGCCAATAAGACACCGGGTGTTAAATCTGCCACAGTTAATTTTATGGCGCTTAAGATGGCTGTTGAATTTGAAGATGGGGCGGATGTTAATGAGGTAATGCAGGAAGTAATTAAGAATTGCAAAGTTGTAGAAGATGATTGCGAGATTTATATTTAATAAAATTAAATCGTGAATTAATATTAGAAAGTGGCGAGTGCAGAGATGAACAAGAAACAGAAAAGCGTTTTGTATAGGATTATTATAGCTGTTGTTTTAATGGCAGGCATAATGGTTGCAGAACAGTTTATAGAAGCTAACAGGTTTGTGTGGTTTGGCGTGTATCTTATTCCATATGCTGTTATAGGCTATGATATTTTGAAAAAAGCCTTTAAGGGAATAATCAAAGGTCAGGTGTTTGACGAGAATTTCCTTATGGCAATAGCTACGGTTGGAGCTTTGGCAATCGGTCTTTATCGTACCGGAGATTATCTGGAGGCGGTGGCAGTAATGCTGTTTTACCAGATTGGAGAATTGTTCCAAAGCTATGCTGTTGGCAAAAGTAGAAGAAATATCAGTGAGCTTATGGACATCCGGCCTGATTATGCCAATATTTTGCAGGATGGAGAAATCGTTAAGGTGGACCCGGATGAGGTAGTGGTTGGAGATATTATAGTGGTGCGTCCCGGCGAGAAAATTCCTATTGACGGAATTGTAGAAGAAGGAAACTCTACTCTTGATACCAGCGCTCTTACCGGTGAAAGCGTTCCTAAGGATATTAATCCGGGGGATGAGGTTATCAGTGGATGTATTAATTTGTCCGGTTTGATTAAAATTAAAACCACCAAGGAATTTGGCGAGTCCACGGTGTCAAGAATTCTTGATATGGTTGAAAATTCTGCAATGAAAAAATCCAAGAGTGAAAATTTTATTGCAAAGTTTGCACATTATTATACACCGATTGTATGTTATCTGGCTTTGGCACTTGCCGTGGTTCCACCGGTGTTCAGACTTGTATTTTTGAAGTCTGAAGCCATGTGGGGGGACTGGATTTATAGGGCGCTTACATTTCTTGTAATCAGTTGTCCATGTGCTTTGGTTGTAAGTATTCCATTAAGCTTTTTTGCAGGAATCGGAGGCGCTGGCAATAAGGGAATTCTTATTAAGGGTTCTAACTATATAGAGACACTTTCAAAAGTTAAGACTGTAGTTTTTGACAAAACAGGTACATTAACACAGGGTGTTTTTAAGGTTATATCCATTAATTGCAATAAAAGACCAATGGAAGAATTGCTGGAATTTGCGGCCCTTGC
>CAZNUK010000043.1:0-19547 GCA_964576255.1 uncultured Butyrivibrio sp. | reverse complement strand
TATTATTCATATGTTATGGGGATTGATAATAGAATCATGGAGTTAGCAAGCCAAGATTTTGATATACAAAATGACGGAGATAATTTTATGGTTTCTTTTCCAGAAGAAAAAAGAGATGTTTGGGAAGACTTCATAACAAAGTATCTTGAATTAGGATATTGGAATGAGTATCTCACAAATGATAGAGTCGTATTTTTGTTTCGTTTAGAAGATGGAATAAAAAGATATGAAGTATATAATTATGAGAATAATGAAGTTCTTGCTCTTTGTGAAAAATTGTGTGAATGCAAATTTAAATCCATTAGAGCAATGTTAGTAGGAAATCATTTTTATAAAAAGGTATTAGAATAGCAACTATGAAAGTAGAAGATATAAAACAATATTGTCTAGAAAAACATAAGGCATGTGAGACATATCCGTTTGGGGATGTGCCAATATGCTATAAATTAAATGGTAAGATTTTTGCGCAGGTTTACCCATATGAGTGGGATTATAAGATTACGCTTAAATGTACAGTGGAAATGGGGCAATTCTACAGAATGGTTTATCCGGAAAAAGTTGTTAGAGGATATCATTGTCCGCCTGTACAGCAGCCATATTGGAATACCATTTATTTGAAGGATTTTCCGGATGATGAACTTTTAAATATGATAGACCATGCGTATGAAACTGTGTTTAATAGTTTTAGTAAGAAGGTACAAATGCAGATATTGGAGGATACATGAAGATAGATAGTGTTAAGGTTAAAGAAATGATGAAAAGCTTAGGAGCGGATTTGTGTGGTATTGCAAGCTTAGATAGATTTGATAGTGCACCAGAAGGGTATCATCCAAAAGATGTATTTCCGGGTTGCAAATCAGTTATTTCATTTGCTTGTAGATTTCCGGTTGGAACATTAGCGTGTAATTCGCACACACCTTATACGCAGGTTAGAAATACTATAACGCCAAAAATGGATATGATAGCGCTTAATTTTTGCATAGAGATGGAAAAATATGGAGCTGTGTGTGTTCCAATTCCAACCAATGATAGTGAATGGGATGTGAAAACAAACAGATGGCGTTCTATAGTTTCGCAGAAACATGTAGCACAAGCAGCTGGATTAGGAACAATAGGTAGACATTCTTTGTTAATTACACCAGAGTTTGGAAGTATGGTTTGGTTAGGCGCGGTTTTATGTTCAGAAGAGTTAGAACCTGATGAACTGAAAGAGCCTATTTGTAACAACTGCAATTTATGTGTAGAGTCATGCCCTATTAATGCCCTTGAGAAACAGGAAATGAATCAGCAAGCGTGTTGGGATTATGCGTTTGGAGACGATGTTGAAAAGAAATCATGGAGAATAGCTTGCCATAAATGTAGAGATATATGCCCGTATAATTTTGGTAGTGAGAACAGATTTTAATAAAAATTTATAGAGGTTACATAGATGAAAAATAAAATATTCTCAAAATGTGGTATGCGATGTGATTTGTGTCTAATATATCGTCCCAATGTAGAAAAAGAAGATAGACGAGCTGAGATTTGTAAGGCATGGAGAAAAATATGGCGGGGATTTGAACCAAACCCTGAGACAATTATTTGTGACGGATGTTGTTGTGAAAAAGATGATGCAGTATTATTTAGTCCCGTTTGTGAAACAAGAAAATGTGTTATAGAAAAAGGATATGCTCATTGTGGCTATTGTGAACAATATCCTTGTAACATTTTCCCGGCGGAGCCGTCAGAAGAGGAGACTATTCAAAAAATAGAAGTTGAGAAGCGTTGGACGTGGGAAGATGAAAAATTAATGGAAGCATACGCTTGTAAAAAGCATATGGATGAGTTTAGAAAAGAAAGAAATCTAAAAGTATAGTAATTAAGGAGACAGATTATGAATATTTATGAAACCTGCCCGGTATTAGAAAGTGAAAAATTTATTATTAGGTTATTTAACGACGAAGATTGTGAAGATTTGTTAAGGGTTTATAGTGATAAGATGGCATTACCATTTTTTAATAGTGATAATTGCGATGGTGATAATTTTTATTATGCAACAAAAGAAAGAATGACAGAGGCTATTGGATTTTGGCATATGTCATATGAAAATGGCTGGTTTGCCAGACTTTCTATTGTAGATAAAACTATATCAAGTGTAATTGGAACAGTTGAGCTGTGTTTAAGAGCATCGGAAGATGAATTTAATAATACAGGAATCTTAAGAGTTGATGTGAGAAGTGACTACGAACAGGAGACTGCGTTATATGACATTTTTGAGCTTGTAGCACCAAAGCTCGAAACGATGTTAGGATGCAAAGGTGTTATTACCAAGGCGCCAATATATGCGGTTGAAAGAATTAAAGCTATTCAGAAGGTGGGCTTTACAAAGTCAGAGCATTTGTTGATTGGAAAAACTGGTTATGTTTATGATGGATACTGGACATATTCAAATAAATGATAGGAGGTTTATGCCATGAACATAACCGACCCAAACATCGACAATGGCAAAGCTTTTGACTGGGGGCGAACCTCTGCTGACTATGCAAAGTTTCGTGATATTTACCCGCAGCTTTTTTATGACAAAATAATAGAGCGTAATTTGTGTGTAAAAGGTCAAAACGTTCTTGATATAGGAACGGGAACAGGAGTTATCCCTCGCAATATGTATCGCTATGGTGCCAAATGGACCGGCACAGATATTTCCGAGAATCAGATTGAACAGGCGAGAATTCTTTCGGCGGGAATGGACATTGATTATTATGCTCTGTCCACAGAAAACTTGGACTTTCCGACAGGTTCTTTTGATGTTATTACGGCGTGTCAGTGTTTCTGGTATTTTGACCATAAAAAAGTAATGCCTATGTTCCATAGATTTCTGAAAGAAAATGGGCGTATTTTGGTTCTATATATGGCTTGGTTGCCTATTGAAGACCAAATTGCAGGCGAGAGCGAAAAACTTGTTCTGAAATATAGTCCGGACTGGAGTGGTGCCGGGGAAACCAGACATCCGATATATATTCCGGATTGCTATAATGAAAAATTTGAGCTGATACATCATGAAGAGTATTCGGTAAAAGTTCCTTTTACCAGAGAAAGCTGGAATGGCAGAATGAAGGCTTGTCGCGGTGTAGGAGCTTCCCTTACGGAGCAAGAAATTGCAAGCTGGGAGAAGGAACATCTTGAGTTGCTTGAAAAAATTGCACCGGAGGAATTTGAGGTTTTGCATTATGCAGCGATTGCTGAATTGAAAAAGAAATAGATACAGTTAAAGTTGGAGGAAGTTATGTTAGCAATTTACAATGGAAAAGAATACGTCTGTAGGAATAATAGTCGTCTTCGCGATGACGGAACAATGACTAAGTGCTGGTTAGAGCTTAGAAGCCACACGAAGGATGATGAGGATTTTAGCCTTACCAAGGTTTGTGGTTGGTATACCAAGATGGTATATGGTGAAGAATGTACAGAAATTCGGGATATAACTGTTTTTGCGGAATATAATAATGAATCCATTCAGATTTTATATAGGAGGGCCGAAGAAGTGTGTGTATGTGCAGATTCTTCTAGCCATTACAGTGAGGAGTTTATTGATGTAATTTTGGGTGGACAAATAGGCAGAGATTTGTATTCATGGCGTAAATTGGATGTTTTTACAGGATTTCATTTTTTGGTATATGACTACGTGGAAACTGAGAACCCAAGATACATAAATAAAAGAATAATTCCTGTTAGTAGGGATGAAGCAGAGCAGTATTTGAAATTAGCAGAATACGAATGGGGAAAATAGTGAATTTATCAAATTATTGTGTGGAAGCTGTGCATGAATCTCAGTGGTTTGCGCCATAAACCGGATTTTATGTTGGTGAAGGCGAGAAAATTCTAATATAAGATTATTGGAGGGATGCAGTTATGGAATGGCTCAATCTCTATGGCTTGGCGTTTATCGCAGTCATTATGATACCCAACATTATTTACGCAATTAAGTGTAAAGACGGATTTGAAAATAAATGGCATAATAAAATTGTAGAGCTTTTGGAACAGATAGGAAGATTCGGATGTTTTGGTTTTATGATAATTAATATTCCGGGGACATATTTTGGATTGTGGTCGGAGAAATGTTTTACAGTGTATATCGTGGTGGATATTGTATTGTTAGTACTTTATTGCGTGATATGGGTTATTTGTTTTAAGAAAAATAATATGTTCAGGGCATTATCGCTTTCAATAATACCTTCGATAGTTTTTCTGTTTAGCGGGATAATAACAAGGTCCGTTTTGCTTATTGTGGCAACAGTATTTTTTGCACCATGCCATATTATGATTTCATGTAAGAATGCAGTAAGCTAGGAGGCGCCTATGTTTGGTCGTAAGAAAACTAAAGTTCCACAAATTGAATATGACAGTAACAGACACAAGGCTGTAATCAGGTGCTCCATCTGTACAGGTGAGCAGGTGGCTGGCTTTAGGGATAAGCAGAGCGGGGAATTTACGGAGGTTATGCTAATCAGAAATGAAAGCGATTTGAATGCCTTTAGGGCGGCGTATGATTTGGAGAATGTGACAAAGGAGTATTAATATTTTGCGAACACTCTCAAAGATACTGAACAATTTTTTGAAAAAGCGAAAATCTTTCAGTACTAGTGAATAAAATTCTTAACAAGTGGTAAAGTTTGCAGTATAATATATTTGAGGTGATGAAAATGATTCATAGAGAACATTATATTGAGCAGGTTCGCCCTTTTTATGATTCTGATTTAATAAAAATTATCACAGGTATTCGTAGATGCGGTAAATCTGTCATTATGGAACAAATTATTAAGGAAATAGCAGAAAAAACTGACAATATTATTTATCTTAATTTTGAGGATAAAAAAGTATCTGCAAATGTAACCAATTCTGATGAGTTAATTTCGTATGTTGAAGCTAATAAGAAAGATGGTAAATGTTATTTGTTTTTTGACGAAGTGCAAACTCTTGATGGTTGGCAAGATGCTTGTAAAACACTAAGACTGTACGACTTTTCCTTGTTTATTACAGGTTCAAATTCGAAGTTGTTATCGGGTGAATTCACTAAAGAGTTATCAGGAAGATATGTTGCATTTCGTATCAGACCTTTCATTTATAAGGAAATTGTTGAGTATTGTAAAGAACTAGGAAAAGAAAGTTCGGTTACGGATTACCTTGTGTGGGGTGGATTCCCAAAACGATTTGAGTTTGGTTCGCTAGAAGCACAAAGCAGATATTTGAATGATTTGGATGATACAATTGTTATTAATGACTTAATTAGAAGGTACAAAATACGAAAAGAAAGCTTGTTTAAGAGTTTGGTGAATTTTGTGTTACGTAGCAATAGCCGAGTTTTCTCGGCGAATTCAATTCGTGATTACATTAAACAAGAGCATACTAGTTGTTCGGTCAATACCATAATGAAATATCTTGGGTATTTGGAAGAAGCCTATATTATTGAGTCTGTTAAACAATATTCACCAAAGACAAAAAAGGAACTTTCGTATTATTCAAAAATATACAATGCGGATGTGTGTTTTAATTCTATTCGTTGTATGAATAATCGTTTTGATCTTATGCATAACCTTGAAAACATAGTGTATAATGAGTTGATTTATATGGGTTATGAAGTGTATGTCTATAATAATAGCGGTAAAGAGATAGATTTTTTAGCATCCAAAGGCACGAAGCAATATTATATACAAGTAGCATATAGTGTTGCTGAAGAAAAAGCATATCAAAGAGAATTTAACGCATTTAAAAATATTGATAATCTGTCTCAAAAAATCATTATTACAAATGATGATATTGACTATTCGACAAGCATTATAAAGCACATCAAATTAAAAGACTTTTTGATGATGGAGAACTTATAAATAAGGGGCATTACGCCCCTTACACTTTATAATCATGCGCCACATCAAATTTCTTGTCCATGGCATTAAGTAGAATGCTTATAGCCAGGTTGGCTTTTTTGGAAATGTCGTTGCGGATTACTTTAATTTCATCCGGCAGGATGTGGCCTGTTTTGTTAGAGGAAATAACCACAATATTGCTCTCGTCAAGGTATGGCTTAACCATAAGGGTTAAGTAGGTGCCAATGATGAGGGCTTTTTTGTTACGAAGGTTAAGTAACTCGTCCTTGGTACAATCCTGAAAATATATGATGCGATTTTTATCAAATTCCGAAGTTATGAAGTTCTCGTAGTTGGCATTATCAAACTTTTCCATGATTAGATAGCAATCATCCCCGAGAATTTCTCTGCCTTCTGCAAGAAGGCGAGGGTAGTCCGAATATATCTGATAAAAAAGTGAATCGTTAATTATCATATCAATATTTACAATAGGAACCATATAGTTGTCCGCCAGCTCAACGAACTGCTCATGGGACAAATCTATTGTCAAAATACCATCAATATTTCTATTAATCGGAAGGTTATCCTCCACCGCCCTGAGGGGCAAAAATAAAACATCATAATTAAGTCTGTTAAGTCGTTCAATAATCAGATTGACGAAGCCCGTAATTTCAAGATTGCGGGATGGTGTGCTTTCGTTGAGATGATAAGACACGCCAATAATGTTGTTACGCCCCGTTGCCAAGGTCTTGGCGGCATGGCTAGGGGTGTAATTAAGCAGGTTGGCAATCTGAAGGACTTTCTTTCTTGTCTGGTCACTGATTTTCTGATCAGTTCTATTATTCATTATGTAAGAAACTGTTGCCACTGATACGCCGGCAGCCTTGGCAACATCTTTTACGGTTGTTTTTTTCTCCATATTACGAGCTCCTGTAAGTTAAACGTATAAGTTAATCTTACAAATTATAAAAATAAATGTCAACATATATTGACAGTTTAAAATAACTGTGCTATTCTCTACTTAACCGATTAACTTAAACGGTTAAGTAACCATAAGTAGAATTTTAGAAGAATTTAAACAGGAGGTATTTTTATTATGAAGAGAGTTAAGAAAATCATAGCAGGTCTTTTGATGACTGCATTGGGATTGTTTACTGTTTGTGGATGTAGCAATACAACTACAACCGGAGGCGACGAGGAGGCTAAGGAGCTTACCATTACTTTTTATAATGGTGAGTCAAAGCTTGGAGAAGCCAAGGTAGAATCAGGTAAGACTATTGAAGCAGCTACATATGAGGCATTTGAGAATCAGGAGAATTATGAGTTTACTGGCTGGTTTGAGACACCTACTTTTCTTGAGAGTAGCAAGAAGGATTTAAAGACAGCAACTTTTACAGAAAACACAGCATTGTATGGTTGTTTTAAGTCAACAGAGCTTGCCGAGGATACCAGACTTTGGTATGTGGTAGGAACTTCCAATGCCGGAATTCTTGCAGAGAGCAATTGGGCAGCTGCAGTTGATGATAGTGTAAAAGAAAAATTCCTTATGCAGCCGACAGGTAACACCAACGAATTTTCAATTACAATTGATATGTATGAGGGCGACCAGTTCCAGGTAATTCACGACTGGGCATGGGATGGACAGCATGGTTTTGGTTATTTCAAAGATGTGGATGCTACATGGATGGAAAATGGTGGAGGCCTTGGAGGAACTGACAATACAGCTAATGCTAATGTTATTATGTCAGGAAATTACACCATCACTCTTACAACTGACCCTAATAATTCATTAATGGATGCGGTGACCGTGGTTAGAAACGGAGACCCTCTTACAGAGGGAAATGTGGTTGAGGAAGAACCATTTGTGTATACCGATTTGACTTCTGTTAAGATTAAGGGAAGCTGGGTAGAGGATTGGTCAGAGCTTATTGATTTAACCAGAACAGAAGGAACTGCTGAATTTGTTGTAACTAAGGAATTGACAGCAGGAACTGAAGTATGTCTTGTGATTTTTGAGGATGGAGTGGACACCGGACTTGTACTTAAGGAGTCCAATGTAACGGATGAAGCAAGTCTTGCACTTTTATCCGATAATGGTAACAATATTCAGGTGGCAGAGGATGGAACCTACACCATTACAGCAAATCTTGCTGATATGACTGTAACAGTATCAAAATAAATGGAGAATTAATATGAACAGACATGCAATATTGCATATTATAGATTCGTCATATTGCTTTCCTGTTTCAGAAAATGAGATTGTATTGCGACTGAGAACTGCCAAAAATGATATTGAATATGCAGAAGTTGTGTACGAGAACAAATATGATTTTGGCATCTCCCAGAATACACAGGAGATGTCAAAATTATATACAAGCGAGTTGTATGATTATTTTGTGGTTAAGCTCACATTAAATGACCCAAGGCTTGCCTATGTGTTCAGAGTGTTTGACGGGGAGCAGTATTATTATTTTTCTGAGGACGGAATAACAATTGACTATGATTTTACCTTGGGATTTTACAACTTTTTCCAGTACCCATACATCAATAAAGTGGATATTATGAAAAAAGTGGAATGGATAGGGGATGCAATCTTTTATCAGATTTTTGTGGACAGATTTAATATGGCACAGAATGATAAAAATAAGAGCTACATAAATACAAAGTGGGGAGATATTCCTACAGCAAAAAGCTTTTGTGGCGGTGACCTTAGGGGAATTACGGAAAAGCTGGATTATATAAAAGGTCTGGGATGTAATACTATTTATCTTACGCCGATTTTTGAGTCTATTTCTAATCATAAATACGATATAAGTGATTATTACAAGGTTGACAGACAGTTTGGAGATGAGGCAGATTTACACAGCCTAATAGATAGTGCTCACGCAAAAAATATGAGAGTTGTGCTAGATGCTGTTTTTAACCATTGCAGTGACAGGCTTAAGGAATTTGAAGATGTAATTAAAAAGGGCAAAGAGTCCAAGTATTATGACTGGTTTATTATTGATGGAGATGAGATTAACGAAGCCAGAGACAACTACCAGATGTTTGGCCCTTGTGAATATATGCCAAAGCTAAATACATCTAATTTGGAGGTTCAAAAATATCTGATAGATATTGGATGTTATTATGTCAATGAGTTTCATATTGATGGCTGGAGACTGGATGTGTCCGACGAGGTCAGTCATGATTTCTGGAGAAATTTCAGAAAGGCAATTAAAAATGCCAACGAGGATGTAATACTTATTGGGGAAAACTGGCATGACGCTTACTCTAACCTGCGGGGGGACCAGTACGACGGAATAATGAATTATTCATTTACCAAGGCATGTCTGGATTATTTTGCCAAGGATAAGTTTGATGAGGAGCAGTTGGCGTGGAGACTTAATGACGTGCTGATGCGTAATTCGGATACTGTTAATTCAATGATGTTGAACCTGTTGGATAGCCACGATACACACAGATTTTTTAGCGAAGTGGGTGAGGACAGAAATAAGTTTGAAGCTGCTCTATGTCTTTTGTATATGTTTCCGGGGGCGCCTTGCATCTACTATGGAACAGAGATTATGATGCCGGGAGGTTATGACCCGGATTGCAGAAGATGTATGAATTGGAGCAAAGCAGAGACAGATTTGTGTTTTTTGCCTGAGAAACTTGCCGGAATTAGACGAGAATATAAGCTTTCTGAAGGTGCGGTAAAAATATATGCTGACAATGGAGAGTTCGTTCTTGAAAATAATTTGGGAAATAACGTGGTTGTTTTAAAAATCAAAAAAAGCAATTATGAGATTACCTTGAATGGAGGGAAATTATTATGAAATTAAAGAGACTAATAGGAATGGGTCTTGCAGCCATTATGGTGCTTGGTGTGGCAGGCTGTAGTAATGCGACTACCACAAGTAATGCTTCAGGAGAAAAAATTATTATCCGAATCCTTGAAAATGACACAGCCAAAAAAGAAGGTTATCTTGATGAACTTTTGAAGGCTTTTAACGAGGCTTATAAGGATAAAGGAATTGAAGCTGTGGATGCCAATATGGAGGAATACACAGATTTGGCGGCAAACGGACCTTATGGATATGGACCGGACGTTCTTTATCAGGCAAACGACAAATTGATGACTTATGCCGAGGATAAACATGTTCTGCCAATTACTCCGGAGGAAATGGAGTGCTACGAATATGTGCCGGAAGAGGCATGGAGTGCACTGAAGGTTGTTGTAGATGGAGAAGTATATACCTGTGGTGTTCCAGTTAATATTCAGGAACCGATGCTTTTTTACCGCGAGGATATGCTGCCTGAGGATTGGGAAAGTAATTGGGATGATAACCAGAACGGCCAGCCGGACTTCTTTGAAAACTGGAATGACTTATATGCATATTCTGCGTATTTAAGAGAAACGGATACAAGTGCTAATAAGGATTCACAGTATGGTTTTATGGCATCTCTTAATAATCTGTATCTTGCGTCTCCATTTATGCTGTCCTACGGCGGATACATTTTTGGAGAAAATGAGGATGGAACCCTTAATTCCAAAGACATAGGTTTTGGTGCAGGAGATGCCAAAAACGGACTTAGTGCATTGAAACAGTTTGCAGGACTTATGTACAAAGGTTGCATAGATGACACTATTACCTATAACAGATATGAAAAAGTTGCTGACGGAACGTATTTTTGCGCCGTTTCTACACCTGACACATATTCTTTGTTCCTTGAAAAATTAACCTTGGAATATGAGGAGCAGGGAATGGCTGAAGCAGAAGCTATGAACAAAGCAATTCGGAATCTCAAGATGGTTGAATATCCTGCATTAATGCCTGCTAACGGAGATTTATCCGTTGACAGTTCTACTATGTCGGAGGATGACTGGGTTAATACAATTGTGATGGGTGGCGTTAATGGCTACGCAATCAGCTCCTACACCAAGCATAGAGAGGCATGTATTGAATTCGTTAATTTTGCCACAAGCTATGAAATGGTGAAAACAAGAATGGAAATGCTGGGAATTGCACCTACACGCTCCGATGTGGCTGAGGAGTCAGATGGAACAGCGGATATGATTTTCAAGAGTCTTGAGGCAGGAAAAATTTATCTTATGCCTTCAATTAAAGCAGTAGACCAGATTTGGACACCGGTACAGACAATTATGGCGGATGTTGCCAAGGATGCTTTTAGAGCTGCTGATAACGAGACTGAAGAATACGTAAGCCCTGAGGATTTCCAAAAGGCATTGGATACTGCATCTAAAAACGTGTATGATGCAATCTATGTTCTGGCTGAATAATAGGAAGGATGATTTGTAATGAATAAAACTTCGTTTCCGGTAAAAGCATCCATGGTAATAATGGGTACGGGACAATTACTGTATAAGCAGTGGATTAAAGGACTACTGTACTTATCAGTGGTTGCCTTGACAGTGTTTTATATGGTAAAAACCGGTGTTAAGGATTTACAGGGCTTTGTAACCCTTGGAACGGTCAAAGCTGACCCTTGGCTTGGCATTGCCGGTGATGACTCTGTTATGATGATGCTAAAAGGACTTCTGGCGTTTTTGATTATAATTGCATATGTGTTTGTACATATATCCAATATTAATGACATTAAAGCAAGTCACAAGGCATTATTAGAAGGAAAAAAACTTCCGGGTTTTGTTAAATCCACCCAGAAGTTTCTTGATAAAAAATTCTATAAGGTTGCACTGGCAATTCCTATTGCAGGAGTTTTGGTGTTTAACGTATTGCCGATTATCTTTATGATAATAATTGCCTTTACCAATTATGGTGGTGAGATTGTGCCACCGGAATTAGTGGACTGGATTGGATTTGGAAATTTTGCAAAGATTTTCTCCCTGTCCGAGATTAAGGATACTTTTTTCAGAATACTTGGCTGGAATCTCATATGGGCAGTGTTGTCTACATTTATCAATTATTTTGGCGGGCTTGGTCTGGCACTTTTACTTAACAAAAAATGTGTTAAGGGCAAAACCTTCTGGAGAGCCTTCCCAATACTTGCTTATGCAGTACCGGGCTTTATAACACTTCTGGCATTTAAGTTTATGTTTTCATATGGTGGACCGGTAAATTATTACATTACACTTTTTGGCGGCAGTGCGGTGGGATTTCTGGATATTGATGCGGGAATCAAAGCCAAAATAATCGGACTTTTTGTTAACGCATGGACTTCCATTCCAACCTCAATGCTTCTGGCAACGGGTATTCTTTCCAATATGAATACGGAGTTGTATGAGGCGGCTTCAATTGACGGAGCTTCCAAGTGGAAGCAGTTTATCAAAATCACATTGCCTTTTGTGATTTTTTCCACAACACCGGTTCTTATAACCAGCTTTGTTAACAATTTCAATAATTTTGGAGTGTTTTATTTCTTAAGAGGCGGTTTGTATATGGAGGATTATTTCCTTGCCAGCGACACGGATTTATTAATTAACTGGCTATACAACCTGTCAATAGATAACAATTATTACGGAATCGGCGCCGCGGTGAGCCTCATAATATTTGTTATAACCTCCGTATTTTCTCTGACAGTTTATGTGAGAAGTGCAGCATTTAAGAAGGAGGATACATATCGATGAAGAAAAATATAATTGAAAAAATATTAACCTATTTTGCTTTAATAGTGGTGTGTTTCATATTCTTTTTCCCTGTGCTTTGGTTAATATTGGCTTCCTTCTCAAAGGGTGGCTCCATATATGATTTGGATGGATTTTTTCCAAAGTCTTTTAGTATTGACGGATATGTTAAGCTGTTTACGGACGTGGGAATGTACAATTATCCGGTTTGGTTAAGAAATACTTTATTTGTGGCGACGTTTTCAAGTCTTATTGGAACAATACTTGTAATTCTTACAGCATATACTTTTAGCAGATTTCAGTTTAAGAGTAAAAAAACTCTTATGAAATCAACCTTGGTGTTAAGTATGTTTCCAAGTTTTATGGGTATGACAGCACTATATCTTCTTATGGTTAATTTTGGGTTAATTAACCAGTTATGGAGTCTGGTGCTTATATATGCTGCGGGAGCGCCAATGGGTTATCTTGTACAAAAGGGATATTTTGATACAATTTCCAACTCTATATATGAGGCGGCGAGGATTGATGGCGCCACTAATTTTAAGGTGTTTGTTAAGGTAACACTCCCTCTTTCAAAGCCCATAATTGTATACACAGCACTTACACAGTTTGCATGGCCTTGGAGCGATTTTATATTGCCAAATCTGCTCCTTAAAAACAAGGATTTGTGGACTGTGGCTGTGGGGCTCATGCACTTGGATGAAACAGAATTTACCAGATTTGCGGCGGGAGCAATTTTCATTGCAGTGCCGATTGTAATTTTGTATTTTGCATTGTCAAGGTTTTTGGTGACGGGCGTAAGCGCTGGAGCGGTGAAGGAGTAAATGCCTAAGTGGAATTTTTTGTAATATTTTGTTGACATATAAAAGAAGGCGTGCTACTATATATTTTATAAAATACATATATAAAAGTATAGGGCAAACTTACAGAAATGTTGGGGCGCAAAGCTAGGAGTCTAAGGTAATGAGGGGGTTATATTACTACGATAGTTCGGTTGCAATGATTAATTCATTGCAACCATTTTTTTATGTAGGAAGGAGGGACCCGCAAAGCGGGAGGATGCCTTGCTACTCCGGCGAGCACTTGAGCGAAGCGAACTTTAAATGTGCTTGCCGTCCCGTAAAAGAAGGAGGGACCCGCAAAGCGGGAGAAAAGTAATATGAGGATTAAGAAAAACACCAGATTCAAATTAAATAGTCAAGAAGTTGTTGCTTCTAGAGACATTCATTTTGATTTGCATGAAAAAGGCTGCTTTATTCTGAATATGTGGTCTCAGTGCAGTTTTGCAGATATTAATGTACTTCCTGTTGACTATGTGGGTAATCTGACAGAACAGGATATGTATATGCTAAAAAAGGATAACGTTATTGTGGGGGAAACTAAGGATATATGTTTAAAATAGGATTTAAAGAACACTATAGAGTTCTTCATGTAAATAATGAAATCGGTAACTGCCTTGTGGGAGGAGCCGGTACATATATGAATGAAATATATAGATATCATAGACCGGACACAGGATTTGTGTATATGAATCTTGGTAGTCATTTGGACGATTTTAATGTAAGTGATTATCAGGAAAAAGGCGATATTGTCATAATGCATAAGGATGAAAGCTACAAACTGTTAAGCTTAGATTTTGATATTCTGGTAGTTCAGTTTTATGAGTTTGCTTTTTGCATTACAGAGGAATTAAAGAAAAGTAAGAAAATTGTATATGTTATTCATTCAGTGCCAACACCTGAGCCGATGACGATTGAAAACCCGTTTGGCAGTAATTATGAAATTCAGGCAAAATTTGAGTATCTCTGTGAATGTGCAGATATCTTAATTTGTGTATCTTACGCGGAGCAGAAGAAACTAGAGAAAATATATCCGCAACATGCTCATAAAATAAAGGTTATACATAATGGTATTTCTTATGAGGGACTGCCGACTCTGAACGAGAACTACAAGAAATCCAGAAAAATATTTGGCTACATAGGAAGAACTGATTACAGAAAAGGAATATTAGAGTGCATAAAAGCAATTAAAGATATGGACGCAGAGCTTCATATAGCATGTCCCAAAAATGACTGTGCCTATCTGGAAAAAATTCTGATGTATGTCGAAGCTGCAAATATGCAGGACAGAGTTAAGTTTTATGGATGGTGTGTAGGAGAACGTAAAAAGAATTTTCTGGAATCCCTGGATGCTTTAATAATTCCTTCACTGTATGAACCCTTTGGGTATGTGGCATTGGAAGGAATGCAATATGGTCTTCCAATAATCAGCAGCAATAATGGTGGTCTGGATGAAATACTTGAAGGCTATAAGTACAAATATAATCCATATTCAGAAAATGAATTAACTGACACCATAGCAGTATTTCAAAAGGATTCTGATGATGAGATACACAGACAGCAGGAAATATTACTTAAAAATCTGTCACGTTTTCATGCAAAGGATATGGCAGAAAAATACGAAGAAATATGGGGGGAACTATAAATGGAAATAATATACAACAGAGACTTATCCACCAATGTGTTTATGGCGGAACTGGTATACGCTGTAAACAATAAGGTCAAAATGCTTTTGATGGAACCCTGTAGTCAAGGCTGGAAAGCCAATCTTGAATTACCGGATGGAGAATATCCGTATAAATTTATTCTGAACAACGGAATACGAATGAATGACCCGGATGCTTATGAATATATTAACTGGCTGAATGGTGAGACATGGTCCGTATTGAAGGTAGTAAATGGCGAAATTCAAAAGAAAAATTATATTACCGCAGAGCTTAATAATTTCTGCGTACATAATGGAAAAACACTTTTATATCCACGAAACAGAGCCTGCCATATAAGTTTTGATTTGAATAATGTATGTGGAGTTCACAGTATCACAGCCTTATGGTATCAGCCGGATGGAAGTCTGTATCATATAGAAGAGGCTACGGTGGACGCCTCTAAGCAGTCGGCATATAAGTTCAAGGAATCTTTCTGGATAGACTTAGAGCAGAATACACATCCATTTGATTACATCAAGTAACACAGCAACTTTGTCATCTAGCACTACATATGCATACGGAAACAGTGCTTCAAACAGCACATCCAAGATTGTTTCCAGTACGACTGTGAGTGCGACAAGTTCAAGTACCACAGCACAGGTAAGTTCGTCAAGCACAACCCCTGAAATTAATATTAGTGAAAATTATAATTATTACACATCACTGATTGAAGGTATAGATAATCAGATAAGGGCACTTGCATATGATTCAACTTTAAAGTATACCGATTCTGAGGGTGCAAAAGAAAAGCTGGCTGAGCTTCAGGCTATGAGACAACAGATATATCAGGAAGTGTCAATGCGCAATAGAATTACTCCTGGAGTGTCGGAAAATATAGAGTATGAAGCTTTTTCTTTTACAAGAGAGGAAGAAAAGGCGTTTGATTTGATGGTACAGGAAAATATAATGGAGTTTATATCACAGGACAAATATTCTAATGATGCGTGGTTTGATTATACCAGAGAAGAAAAAGAAATGTGTCTAATGGAAGTATTTGATTATGTTTCAGAGCGGTTAGGAGTTAATGTTGATGGCATAGCTTTTGACGAGACTACGTCGGCAAATGGTTGTTATGACCGAGATAGTAACACAATAATTATTAAAGAAGGTTGTTTGGGAGAATGGGCAAATAATGGTGTAATTAAGACATTAATTCACGAAATGAGACATGCTTATCAGTGGGCAGCGACAGAAAATCCGGATTTGTATGTGGTAAGTGATGAAACCAGAACGGTATGGGCTGAAAACTTGCGTATTGAAAATTATATTAAAGCTAGCGAGGAAAATAAATATGCTTATAGAGCTCAACCGGTAGAATGGGATGCAGCAAATTTTGCAATGCAGGGTAAGAATATTAATGACGCAAAGAAAGCAACAATAATATACGAAGGGAGCTGGGAAATTGAATAGGAAAACTATAAAAATAATCGCATTATTAATGGTTATATGCTTTATGTCTATAGGCTGTAGCCGAATAACAACTGTAGAAGAAACCACTGAAGAAACAACTACACCAATTGAAACCACCATCGCAGAAGAGTTTCAAGAGTGCACAGAAGAGGAATATGAAAAAGCACGTCAGGATATAGAAATTGTAATTCAGGCATTGAGAGATAAGAATAGTGACTTACTTAAAGGTGTATTAACTTACACTGTAAAAGAGAATACTCCAAAGCTTGATATAAAAATTCAGTTGGCTTTTGATATGCTTAACGGAGAAATTACAAGATATGGAGAAGTCGAAACTAAATGTGTAGAAAATCTGGTGTACTGGGAGGAAAGATGTACATTGTTTTTTACATATGAAATATATGTTTCAGACAGTAAATATTATTTAGATGTATGTTATCTCCCAAGAACAGATACTGAGCTTGATAATACAGGAGTATATTCAGTAAATTTGAGAGATTATGAGGAAGATACGATTTACTATGCTTTAGGAAAACCATCTATTTTTACAATGGGAGGAGTTTTTTCCTCAGACCAATATACAATGGATTATAATGCGGAGCAGCTTGCACCTCTTTACAGAGAGATTGGGTTTGAACAGAGAGTAGACCTTTCAGCAGCAGTTGGGTTAAATGGAATAGGAATTGAGAAGATTGTAGAAGTTGAGTTTGTCGAGGCTGTTGATTTTGGCTGTGTAGAATATATTATAACAGATGACATTGGAGATGTATACTATATTCTGACCGATGAGAGTGGATATATTGGTTTTGTTTATCAAAATGAAAAAAATGGTGAAACTGTTCTCGACTCAAATATACTCTAAATTATTATAGGTATCAATTTGGTTAACATACGAAGGGAGCTGGGAAATTGAATAGGAAATTATAAAAATAATCACATTATTAATGGTTACAAGCTTTATGGCGATAGGCTGTAGCCGTATAACAACAGTAGAGGATATTACTGCTTAAACAACCACGCCTATTGAAAGTGCAACTGAAGAAAAATTTCAAGAGTGCATGGAGAGAGATAGAACAGAGTATCAGCGAAAGTGTAGAAGAAAAAATGAAGAAAATTATTGAGGAGGAATTGAGTAATGAATAATTTGAAGAAAATATTAATTATTTCATTGTTTGTATCTCAAGTTATTCTGCTTTTTGCTTGTGGAAAAGATAATGAGAAAATAGGGATTTTAAATCAAACCACCTTGGACAAAATCGAGGCATTGGAAAACCAAAATAATATTATAATAAATTACTGTGATGTTCCAATTGAGGATGAAATTGACGGTGAGTATGTATTGTCATCTGATGCCAGAGAAATTGAAAAAGCTATAGAAGCAGCAGAAATTATTTTTAGCAGACTTCCTGAAAATTGGTCAGTAACGATAAGTAATCCGGAAGCAATAATAGATGAAAGTAAAAAAATAGAAACAGTGCACATAGCTTTTTGTGATTATGTAGAATCCGATAAAGATAATAACGGAAGTGAATATTTAGTGAAAGGAAATTTTTATTATACGGATGATAATGAAGTGTATTATTTAATTGACATACATAATTATGAACCTAAAATTGCCATTTCAGAGACACTGGTATATAGAATGGTTAGAAAAAAGGCTGTTGATGATGAAATTGAAATTGAAGTTATGGGAGATGATGGCTATCGAGACCTTAGAATAGAAAATTCAATTATTCGCAGATATATTAGTTACAATCCAGAAGGGTTTGAGTATTATGGATACATTTCAGAGGTTGAGGAAAAAGATAAGCAGTATGTATATGGTAGCGCAGATGATTTAAACAATGTATATTTTGTTAATGAAGAAGCATTGTATAGTGAATACATTGATTTAACCCAAACAGTTAGTCCTCTGCTATATACTGATAAGGAAGATGGATTGCCGGAAGTGTATCAGAGCGAACATGTTAAAAATAAGGCGATATCTGCAATAGAGTCGATTGATGATGCGTTCTTTTTTCGTGGAGTAAAGTATTTAAGGAGCTGGTTTGATTGATATGGACCAGTGAGAGTTGCCGATAAATTTAATAAATTCACAGCAATGATTTAAGAAATGTAATGAAAAAAACAATAATATTAATTTTAATAACAATACTTATTATAACCGGATGTTCTAATAAAAATGAAATAGAAGTAATTACAAATTTTGAAATATATTATAATTCCAGTATAGAAAAACTAGATGAAAATTCAAATAAAATATACAATAAATGATGTAAAAACATTTACAGAGTACATTAACAGTATCAAAGCACACCCAGATAATTACAATAGAGATGACCATAGAACGGAGATGCAAATATTTTTATGGGATATTGACATTGAAACGGAAGAGAATCGATATGTGTTCACTGGCTTTGACGACTATCCAGACTACTGGGACGAAATGTGGCAAGTGCTATTAGATGTTTCAGATGCTGAAAGCTTGGAAGATTTTGGTTTTTAGCAACTACATTCAAGGAGAAAACTAAAATGAAAAGAACATTCTTTTTAAGTGTTATTACAGTACTAGGAATATCAATGCTATGTTCTTGTCAAAATGCTTCAAATTCATTGTCAGAAATGACCATAGATAAGATAACAGAATTAGAGGATTCTCATAATATTTCTATTCTATACGATGGCAAAGAGGTAAAAGATGAATTAACCCTAGATTATACGCTTGCCAAAGATGTTGATGAAATTGCAGAGGCGGTGGAAGCTGCTGATGTGATTTTTGGAAGACTTCCGGAAGATTGGGCAATGACTATAGCTAATCCTGATATGGAACTGGAAGGAATAAGAAAGACAGAAAATGTTAGTGTTATTTTTGTGAAGACTTAAAGAATGAGAAAGATGCCGAGTAAAAAATGATGAGCTATTAGCGTATATAATGGCAGACAAAATTGAAGATGGAACTTTTCGTGTAAAATATCTTTATGATTATTATACTTCATTGAATCCGTCGATGAAGTTTATTTTGTAAATGAAGCTGCTATGTATAATGAAGATATGTACTGGGATTCGTGGTTCGAGTAATACAGAAAGAGACTGTTTAGCAGTCTCTTTCTTAAAAAATGCGGCAAGCCGCGTAGGTTGACTAGACTGTGGACTGATTTAGCTGTTTTTG
>CAZNUK010000042.1:0-19791 GCA_964576255.1 uncultured Butyrivibrio sp. | reverse complement strand
CTCGCTGTGCGGCACACTAAAACATTTTATAATATAAAAATACGAATGTCAACAGTTTTTTCTTATTATATGGTAGAATTTTCAATTATATTTGAAGAAAGGAGTTTTTCAAATTCTTCCTCTGACATTTTAAGTCTTTGTGCAGCAAATTCCTTTGTAATAATACCATCGGACACAAGAGAAAGTAATTCTTGTTTTTTGCCATACTCAACACCTTGTTCTATTCCTTGTTCTATTCCTCGTTTTACGCCGCGTCTTTCAAATGTATCCACCACTGTACACATACTTACTTCATCTCCTTCTTCAACAATTACTTCATCAATAATTTCCAAATATCTTTTATCACCGGTAAGTACCTTCATTAATTTCAAAAATTCATCAACATGAGTTATTGCTCTTTTGGACGGTATATATTCACCACCTTTTCTAAGCTTAACAAAATGCTCTGCTATTTCTCTAAAATCACTTTTAAACAATTGAAGTTCTTCATTCGTCAAGGCTCCAATATCAAAAACATTTATTTTATAATCAGATACATACTTCCATATCAAATCATCTGACGGAAGCTTTGTATTAAAACAATCCATAAGATGTGTTGAATATTTCCATGGTTGTTTTTCTCCAAAGTATAAAACAATGGTAATAACGGGATAACGTTTTTTCGACTTCTTTTTAATTTGAGAACGATATGATACACCATCATAATTAATAATTCTTAAAGGCATATCTCTATCCGGCTTGGTCTGATTTTCAATTCCCAAAACAGCTAAATCTACATCTTTACTAATCCATCTTTTTAATACATCACGTTCTTGCTCATGAAGCCTGTCATCATCACCTTTATATTGGCTTTTTCTAGGCATTTGTTGCAATTCATTTTCTTTAATAACTCTTTTTCCTTTGTAAATAAGTACATTAAAAACATCCGCAAACACATCATTTAGCTCAATAAAAGAAGCCTCTGCAATATCTTTTTCACCCATTAAGGCACCTCTCTTTCTTGTTAATTTAGAGAAGTTCGCCTATTGATATTATATACACGGAATGTACACTTTTCAATCAGTTTGACACGTTTCTCTAAATTTTTATTTTCAATAATTGCTAGATTCCGGTGAAAAACCTTGAATAAAAAATCTCTTTGATACTATAGAAATCAGAATCTAATATATTGATGTAATTTAGAATAGTATAACTAAGGATTAATGTCAAGAAAAACTATGCCCTAAAAATTATTTTTAGGACATAGTCAAAAACAATTGACACAGTTTTTTGCTTAAAAAAACATAATATAGTAAATAGGTAAATATGTTATTTTACCTTTCTTGATAATTTGTCTCTCATTAGACAAAACATATCCGTTACAAATTCCATAATCTTCATTATTAACAAAATGATTCAAGGCACTGTGTACAGTGTAATCTTTTCCGGACTTTATCTCTAATGGCACAACTGACAGAGAATCATAATCGTCTATAAGATAATCCACTTCTCCTTTTGAACGGTTATCATAGTAAAACAATTTGTGTCCATGTGCCTTTAACTCAGAAGCCACTACAGATTCATATACAGTCCCTAAATTAATACTTTTATCATCATCTAATATTGCGCGTACATTATGTCTATATAAAATATTGGTCAAAATACCTACATCATTAAGATACAATTTCAAAAGATTCTTGCCACTTGATTCAATAAGAGGAAAGGCAGGATTTGAAATTGCTTTAACATCAAGTGTAATTCCTGCATTTATTAAATAATCAAATTCATCCTGATAATCAGAAAATCTCTTTCCTTTAATATTCTCTATATCCTTAATAACTACTCTTTTCTTCTTATTTTCAAGATTAGATGGAATACAATCATATATTCTGCGGATTTTTAATTTATTTTCGTTATCATATTTGGAAGCATCCATTGCATAATATTCATGTATTTCATTCTGAATATTTCTTACATTAACAATATTCTTATCTTTTGAATAAGAATTTACTGCATCCGGCAATCCACCCACTAACAAATATTTCTTAAACAAGTCTAATACTTTGTTATGAATATTTTCCTCAAGACATTCTCTATTTGCAAATTTGCTACGCATTGCTTCAATTGCAACCTGATTAAAGCCCTGACTTATTAAAAACTCTTCAAAATCAAGGGGATACATATGTTTCACTTCTATGTTGCCCATAGGAATAGAGGTTGTTTTGGAAAGAGTTACCCCAAGTAGAGAACCACTGGCAATATAATTATATTTATCATCTGTTTTTAAAAACTTAAGCAATGTTAAAAGATGAGGATATGCCTGGATTTCATCAAGAAAGATTAACGTGTCCTTCTTGTCCTTCATCTTATCCCCTGCAATCATACTGACCTGTAAATAAAAGTCTTCTACAGTTCTTGTGTTTTCAAAAAATCTTGAACCTAAAGAATCCTCTAAAAGATTTATTTCAATATAATTAGCAAACAGCGATTTTGCCGTATGCCTGATAATAAAGGTTTTGCCAATCTGTCTTGCACCATCAATAATTAGAACTTTATTTGAATCAGATTTTAAATAGGTCTCAATATAGCTTTGAATTTTTCTGTATAGCATCAGAATCACCCTTTTACACTTTTCAACAATATTTTATGTCGTTTTGCAACACTTTTCAATATGATTATATATCATTTTTCTGCACTTTTCAATAATTATGCCCCAAAAGTCACTTGAATTGACTTTTAGGGCATCTACTTAGCTATAAGGATTATTCCAATATCCTTCTTCTTTTAATCATAATTACTCCACCGAGTGCTACAATAAAAATTGATGCAATTACTGCTATTATATTAATACCAGCATCCGGGTCAACGACTGCCGGAGGATTATTTCCATCTGACAAATCATTTGTTGCTGTAATCTTAACAGTTATACTTCCTGTTATTGTTTCGTAGTTTTCTTTTTCAATCTTATAATACACAATATATGTACCTTCATCAGTAAATATTGGTTTTGTCGCACTATAAGTTTTGTTCTCACCCGCATCAAGACTGTACGTTATGGTTGCACCGTCTAGAGCTTCTATATTTACCGTGATTGAATGTGCATTTCCATCATAGATACCTTCATAACCTGAAGCGGTATGAGTTATAATTCCAAGCTCTGTAGCAGGGAAGGTGTAACTTACGGTAACTGTTCCATCATTATTCTTAACCACAGTCACAGCATTGCCATTTATTGTTATTTCTGTATTTTCTGTAATTGCATAACCATCTATAGCTGTTAATGTAACCTTTACAGTATATGCAGTGTCATATTCTGCTTCACCTGTTACGGTGTGTTCGCCATCCATCCATGTAACAGCTGCTGTTTCAATTTCAGAAGATACTGTAGCTGATGTGTCAAGTGCACTTTTAGCAACCGGTGCATCAACTTTAATATCAAAATTATTTACTTCGTCATATATATCCACTTCTATAGGAACAGATGCATAATCTGTTGCATTAGTATTTGTAGTATGCTCTGCAAGGATATATACATGATAGTCTGTTCCTATTACCTTGCCATCCAATGCACTTGGTAATTCAAAAGTTCCTGTACCGGTTGTTGAATTAATAGTAGTATTCTGTAATGCTCCGTAGTATAGAATGTTGGCATCACTTTCTGTATACACCTTATCTGTAATCATTACAGAAATCTGATTAACCTTTTCTTCTACTGTGGTTGCTGTATCTGTATATGTATATGGTACTGTAATTGTTCCATTTGATTCTATGATGGTTTTTTCATTATCTGTTATTTTAATGTTTTTACCGCTATCTAATAATGTAAGCTTCCACTGTCTGTTATTTACGTTTGTAAATATATCGCTTTCTCTTGTAATTGCATCTGATTTAACCTGTCCATTCATTGATGTAAGAAGGACTGAGGAAATATTAAGATTTAAAGCAGGACTAACCCTAATATAAACATTATTATAATCATATGCATCAATAACTCCAGAAGAATAAAATGAAGCAACATATCCACTATTATCTGCATTAGTTGAACGAAGCCAGCAATGTGCACCATTACCACCTCTATCTAATTTAATCCTTGAAGCATCATCCCAATATAGTTCATTCATTTCTTTTGCAGAAAGCAAAAACACATTGTCAGTGGATTCATAATCAATAAAAGAATCTGTATTTACTGTATATTCATTTAGGTTCTTAAGTGTTGTTTCTAATATTGCAGATTTTTCCAATGGAGTAAACACATTCTCATCAGAATAGTAGTTAACACCACCAAGAAATGTTCTAATATTACTTTCTTCCCATTTATTAACATTAGATTGATTAAAAGACATATAACTATTATCCAATACAACATCACAATCTAATAAAAGGCCTGTATTACTTGTACTCATTGTATCGTCGTTTGAACCAAGCACACGAAATGATGTTAACGAACCATTATAATGGCCAAACCAAACCTTAACACCATATGTATTATTCCAACCACCGGGAATTGTATAAAGAGCTGTAGTACCAATATTAATTGGATTTACTGTAGGTGCTTTCCATGGAATTGTAATTGATACAGGAGCACTTGCATAGTCTGTTTCCTTCTCTCCATTTATATCTTCTGCAACAATGTATGCGTAAAACTCACCTTCACACATCTTGTCCGATAACTCAGCCGGAAGTGTAAATGTACCAGTTCCGTTTCCTGCGGAGGTATCCAATGCACCATAATATTTTACCATTGCTTCATCCTTAGTAGCATCACTATATTCTCTGTCCAATATTAGGATGGATACCTGTGTGGCATTGGTACTGTTAGCTCCACTTATAGTATATGGAATACTTACTGTATCTGCGTTTCTTGTAACAGCTCCATTTCCTGCTATGGTAAGATTATCATCTAATAGTGTCAGCTTATATTCCGCTCCGGTCTCTCCTGCAGTTCCTGAGATAACAGATGAGAAGAGTACAGATGACAGATTAATATTGAAAGCGGGACTCACCCCAAAGTAGTAGTCGCCGACAATACCGAGGATGATTTCGCCATCCGCGCTAACATAGCCGGCAGCGTCACTAAGTCCTTTATCAGTACTAGGGGAGCGCAGCCACCACAAGGCGTTGCCGCCTGTTTTTATTCTTCCTGTCGCACCATAATTTGTGTCATAGTATCCATAACTTGTATTAGTTGCTTCCTTGGCATCTAAGAAAAAGATTTTCTCTCCGCTAAGAGATGTCCATCCTATGTAACTCGCTCCATCTCCATCCTTACCTGTTATAGCTGATGTTTTGCTACTTTCTGCTATGGCATTCTGCTCTGTTGTAGAGAAGCTTGTTGTTAAAAAGCCTATTGTACTGTAATCATAAGTATCAGCAGATGAGGCTTCACTGTTCAGATATCTCTTTATATCACTTGTTGCCCAATCATTACTGTTTGGGTCAAATACACTGCTTGGGTCACTTCCCGTCCATAATACCGTATCGCAGTCAAGGAGCATAGTTGTTCCACCGAAGTCTGTTGAATCCTTATCAAGCACTCTGTACTTAACAGGATTACCACCATATGTTCCAAAATACACATAGCTACCTGCCCATGCATCAGTGGAGGCAGTTGGTACTGTCGGGTTCTTAATAATTCCCGTACCAAGCCCTGCTATGGTCTTAGTTGCTGTATTCCTGCTATTGGTATCAGCCTTAACATTACTTGTATTTCCTGTAAAAGTAGGTATAAGCCCACATAATAAGGTAACACTAAGAAATACCGCAAGACCTCTCTTAAAATTTAATTTCATTCTTCTATATTCTCCTTGGAATTCACGTCAATTAATGTGATAATTATAGCACACAAACAACTCTGTCGACAAGTATCTGTCCCCTGAATCCGGCAGAATCACCACAATGTTTTTGCCCTGCATATCAGTTCTTTTGGCAACCTCTATTGCAGCATATAATGCGGCACCGGATGAAATTCCCACAAGAATTCCTTCCTTATTGCCAATCAGCCTGCCCATTTCAAAGGCATACTCATCATCAACAGTAATTATCTCGTCATATATTTTTGTATCAAGAATCTCTGGTACAAATCCTGCACCAATACCCTGAATCTTGTGTGCGCCAGCTCTGTTCTCTGATAATACAGGGGAAGAAGAAGGTTCAACTGCAATAACCTTAACGGATGGCTTCTGTTCCTTTAAGTATCTGCCGGTTCCGGTAATCGTTCCACCGGTTCCGACACCTGCCACCAGCACATCCACCTCTCCATCCGTATCAGCAAATATTTCCGGACCTGTAGTATTATAATGAGCCTTTGGATTCTCCGGATTAACAAACTGGCCTGCAATTATACTGTTAGGAATTTCTTTTTGGAGCTCCTCTGCTTTTTTAATTGCTCCACTCATTCCCTCTTTACCATCAGACAACACAACCTCGGCACCATACGCCTTAATAAGGGTTCTGCGTTCAACACTCATTGTATCTGGCATTACAATTATAGTTCTGTAGCCCTTGGCAGTTGCCACCATGGCAAGTCCGATTCCGGTATTTCCGCTTGTCGGCTCAATAATAACAGAATCCTTTTTAAGTGTTCCTGACGCTTCATAAGCTTCTATCATGGTTTTCGCTACTCTGTCCTTAATAGAGCCCGCAGGATTAAGATATTCCAATTTGGCATAGAGCTTAGCTTTAAGTCCATATTCCTGTTCAATATGTGTAAGCTCCATAAGCGGTGTATTTCCCACTAATTCATCTGCTGATTGATATATCTTTGACATAAAAATTCCTCCATAACTCTGGTTTCTCTATCTATCCAATCTGCGTCACCATTACGTACTGTTTTTGGGTCGATACTTCTATTATGGTTAGCAGCCTCCTTAAGACTTATAAATTCAAGTTTAATCCCATCCTCCATTTCATAAGACTCAAGCTTTGTCGGGATAATCTCTTTCTCAACTTTACAATAATAATACAAATTCTCCTGTTCAAATATTGTATTTTCATATACATAGCTTTTTCTGATAATCAAAGCAGAGCCAAATCCCTTAATACTTTCCGGAATAACAGTAAGACCTGTTTCCTCAAGAACCTCTCTTATAAGTGCTTCTTCATTACTTTCACCTGAATCTATTCCTCCACCCGGAAAAGCATAATAATCATACTTCATATTATGTATCAAAGCAAACTTTTCTCCGCAGTCTATAATTCCACGAACAGAAGGGCGCGCACTACGCACCCAGTTTTTATCATAATTTTTCAAATCCATGGTAAATAATTTCTGCATTTTAATTCTCCGTCAAATTCCATATGTAATCGTTTTATTTACAATTGTCAAAACAATTATTCCAACGCATACTGCGTAAAATATAATCGGGAGCCTGCTCGGCGGGTCAATAACTACCTCACCATCCAATACTTTAAGCTGATTTTCATAACGTTGAAGTCTCTTATTAACATATGTTTCGCCAAAAAACAAGCCCACTTCCGCAAATATAGCTATAAAATACGCTAATATATTTGTAATGCTATTATATTTAACTACAAAAAGCACTAACACTATTGCAACAGCCTTTAATATGTATTTTGTATTTTTATTCTTTTTAATATTATTCTGAATTAATAAAAACTCCTGCAAATTCCCACTCATCCTATTATTTTACCATCCTCTATTTTAATTATTCTATTACAACGATTAGCAATATTTATATCATGTGTAATAATAATTACAGTTTTGCCTTCCTTGTTAATTTCCTCAAAGCAATTAATAATTTCATTACCAGTTTTAATATCCAGTGCTCCCGTTGGCTCGTCCGCCAGCAAGACAGGTGTGTCCGCCGCCAAAGCTCTTGCTATTGCACAACGCTGCTGCTGACCACCGGATAGCTGTTCCGGTAGCTTGTTTTTCAAATCTGCAATTCCCATCGCTTCTAGCTTTTCCATAACAATGGTTTTTCTGTCTTTTATTCCCCTTGCAATAAGTGGCATTTCCACATTTTCATACACTGTGTACTTGTCCATTAACGCAAAATTCTGAAATACAAAGCTGATATTTTTCTTACGAAATTTATGTATTGCTTTAAGATTAGAATTGTCCAGTTCTTCTCCGTTAAAAAAATATCTTCCGGAGGTTGCATTATCCATTCCGCCTATAATATTTAAAAGAGTAGTTTTCCCTGAACCGGATGTGCCTACGATGGCAACAAATTCTCCTTTTTCAATTGTTAAATCCACTCCTCTAAGCGCATTGGTTGTCTGCTCTTTATTAACATAATCTTTTACTATATTTTCTAGTTTTATCATATTCATCCTCCATATATTAAAACGTACTTCTTATGAGCTTGTCCGGTGTCATACGTTTAAACATAAATGCAGTAATTATCTGAATCATCACAACCACCAAACCTGCCTGTAAAACACCTGCCGGAAATACATATCTAGCAAGAATGGTTTTCATAATATATTCTATGTCTGCATTAAGAAAATAACTTTGATATGCAAAATAGTATATTGCAACTCCAGCTATAACTAAAGCGCATAATGACAAAATTATTTGTTTTAAAAGCTGTGCCTTCAAAATTTCTGTTTTATTAAAGCCCACCGCATACATCACACCATAATTCTTGGTATTTTTCAGAATAATTACAACCTGAACACTGATTAACATAATTGAAGATGCAACCATAATAATTACAAGAAGTCTTATAAGGTATAAGGTCAGTGCCTTACTCTCCTTAGCGCCCTCCTCGCATATGTTCTCAACGGCACTATAGGTTATAACACACCCTGTTTCCTCTGCCACCTCATTCAATGCCTTTATCGCCTCATCAACTGTATAGCCATCTGCAACAGCCGCAAAGCAGTTAACGGCAAGCATACTATTCTCAACACAAAAAACTGCATATGTACAATCCCAAGAGTAATTTAGTCTTGATGGAGAATATCCCCATAACAAATCACTATTAACCCAACGTTGTCCATCCTCCATAATTCCTGCAACAATTTTCTTATATCCGTTATTCCCTTCGTAAACAGTTCCCACCGGAATATCCTTATATGCAGAGCCAAGATACAGATATGAGATTTTATTATCTGTAAAATCAAGCTCAGAAGGATATGCACCCTTTTGAATCTTTAACGGACACACATCAAGTCCCTCTATATTTATTATTGCAACTTCAACCTCATTATCTAAAGAATATGCAGGATTCCATGAATGTCCCTTTTGAACTTCAAATAATTCTGAATTATCCATACTTCTTACTTCAACTGCCCCAATTGCCGCAATTTCAGGGCTTTCATATGCTTTATTGATAAAACCATTTGTATCATATGAGTTTAATATATCAACTCCAATAATCAATGTTTTTTCAGTACTATAATTTAAGCATTCTTCTATGGATACATATGCCAGCTTTTCCTCCATAAAGGACATAACCGACAGCATTCCAAGAAAAAAAGCAACAACCATAATAAGTATTGACAGCAGGGATTTTTTGAAATTCATTGCAATCCAATCCCATGTAAATCTAATTATTTTCATTTTTTTGTAAACCCTTTATAATTGTATTTTTTCGTATTTTTTCTATTAAGCATAGTGAAATAAGTATTACAAGCAACACCATTCCTGATATTACCACTATTACCTCAACTAATAATTGGCCCCTGAAAGGATTATCTCCTATACTTAATTCATATATTACCTGTATAAACACTGCAATAACACATGCAATAAGGCTTAATTTAAAAACATCACCTAATACTAATGTTGCAAGCTTAGTCATACTATATCCATAGGTTCTTCTAAGTGTTAATTCCTTACGTCGTCCATATATCCATAAATCAGCCACAACAAAGCAGGTAAACAATGAAAAGATTAATGCTCCTGCAAGAAATACGCTATTATAAAATTTATAAAAATAATTCATGTCGCTTTCATTAAAGCGGGCTTCTGACACTGATACATTAAATCCATATGATTGTAATTCATTTTTTAACTGTGTATATTGATTATTAATATCACTATTACTACACAATCTTACTGAATCTATTTCAAAGCTTTCCTGCTCTATTAAGCTTTTTTTAATCTCTTCCTCACAATTTTCCCCAATAATATATATCCTTATGTCATCAGCAGCTACCGTATTATCTTTGAGTATTCCGATAACAGACATAATATTACCATTAAAATCTATTACCATTTGCCCGTCAAGCTCATATGTATAATCAACAATCCCCGAACCAGTTATAACGCCATTTTCTATGGTAAAATCACATTCAGCTTCACAATCTAACACAATGTCTTCATTAGTTTTATAAATCAATTCTGCTACAGCAACTTCAACGGAGTTGTTAATATTAACATAAGTACTAATATATATGTTTCCTTTTGTTATATTATCTAATGCCTTTAAAATAATATCATTACGGTTATTAATATTAACCTCATCCTTGTTTTCCTCTGTTTCTGATGATAATTGCCCCGGATAATATATATCCACTTCAATATTGTATTTATAACTGTTGTAGCTCCTGTTTTCGTTATTAATTTTTCCTAACAAATCACCTATATTGATAAGTATAAAGCAAGAAACTACAAGTCCTGTTATAAATAAAAAGCTCGTCGCTCTTTCCCTAAAAATTTTCTTAATGTAATTCATAATTTCCCCATATTCAAGAGTATCTTTATATTAAATATAAAGATACTCTTGTATTTGTTATTTAGATTTAATTGTAAGTGTATTGGTTGTTATTGTTCCAGATTTAAAGTACATTTTCATTACCGCATTTTCACCACTGCGACCACAAAACACTTGAGTTGTGTTAACAATATGTTTTTTTCGCCCTCAACATAAGAAAGAACATGTACTTTTCTTGAACCATATCCACTTTGATCAGTTCCTACAACAAGGTAGCCTGTAACCGGATTGACACCTGGTATTTCCTGACCAAGTTGTTTTAAATCATCGCCAAAAGCACCTCCATAGTAGGTAACTAGATCACCAAAAATAATTCCCTTTTCCAAATCCACGCCACCATAAATTGTGATGTCGACATCATCGGATCTTATCTCTCTTTATATAAAATAATGCTGTTACACACTATTTCATATCAAACTGATAATTCCCCCATATACGTTAAAATAATTAATCACTCATTTTCCAAGAGATGATTTTCACACAAAATCCCCTTCGATTTTAACAATTTTTCTCAAAGGAATTTTCCTGCCCCACAAAAGCATGGCATCTTCCTCATTAAACTCTTTTATAATAGTATCATATATTTCGGTTTCTTCCCCAATTATGCCACTCCAGATATATTTGTCATCGAGAAAAATATCTACAGGTCGGTTAAGAAAACTGTCTATAGTAACATTACTAAATTCTTCACTTGAAAAAGAAGCAGGCTCACTATTTTTGCAAAGCTCCACATTATCAATAAACTGCTTTGATAATATTCCAAGCCTGTTAGTCTTGCGCCCCTTTAAAATATAATACCAGAATTTTTTATCCTGCTTTAAAATATAAGCATTATTAATTCCATCATTCCAATTTGTCATAGAAAAGTTGCATATTTTTTCACAAAAGATCATATCAGACGCCTCCAATATATTTACGCTTTATTATATTTTCTTTTGTGAAATCAGGTGTTTATCTATGCATGTGAAAGCTGTGGAAAATACAATTTTTCCTCTTCAATGCTCTTCAATTCATCACCTATGTAAAACAGACGATAATCATCCTCTCCGTCAAAAGCTGTTGCCTCAAACAAGTTAACATCCTCCGTATGTGGAGTAAAGCCTAACTTCAATTCCTTATATTCCTCACTAATACGAGAAATCACATCCTTCATTGCTACCTGTTTTTTTGAAAAAATATTCTGAACAACCAAAGTATCATCCCATTTTTCCATAACCACAAAGCAATCCAAATCCGCAGAATAATACACATTATCCATATCCGCTGTATAGAACATGCAGAGTCCATAACGGTTAATCTGGTCAAAAGAAGAATTAGCAACTCCGTTTCTGATTGTATCCATATATTTTGCTTTTAATTCAATATCATTCTCTGAAACCTTAACAAATCCTTCCCCATCACAAGCTCCGTTAATATATCCATCTTTTAATGTGTAACGATACTGCAAGCCCTCACTAAATCCAACCTTACGGTAGAAATCCAGTGCATCCAAATCTCCATACAGATAAAAGCCATCACATTTGTCCTTATACTCCGCTAGTATATGTTCAATGAGTTTTTTCGCCAACCCCTGTTTTCTATAGGCTCCATCCGTCATAACCGTCCCAATCTGAATGTAGTTTTTAACAACACCATTCTGATTAAAAGTCATTATATTTGCTGAAGCATTGGATATTATTTTGTCATTTTCTATAAATGAATATGTAATATAATCCCCCTCAAAATATCCGTTAGTAACCCAGGCTTCAAAATCAAAGCCAAAGGTTGTCTGTGTTAAATCATTTAATTTATGTCTTAAATCGTCATCCAATATATAATTAGTTATTAGTTTCATTAATTTGACTCTCCTGTTATTAGTACAATCAATTGTTGTCACGTATTGTTATGCTACCATTGCATAAAAGGCAATAAGTACATCGGTAACATAAAAATATCTTTATCCTTTTTATAATCCTTTGTATAAACCACATATTTTTCTAATATACGTTCTGAAAATTTTTCTGTAAACACATCCAATGATTTATGTGTATTATATCCTGAAGATTTTCCTGCAAATTCGTCATTTTTGATATGTTGTTTTTATCAAAATACGTTTTTTTAATCCAATAATTCGTGCAAAGGTTTTTTAACCTTTTTTCTTGTAAGCTCGCAAAGCCCCAATTTGGTGTAATCCACAAATACAGCATGAACATGGTCTTTTGAAAGCTCTCGCTCTAAAATATGGGTAATTTCCTTGCGACTCTCCTCATTTTTCATATTAATAAAATCCACAATAATTATTCCTGAAAGATTGCGAAGTCTTAACTGTCTTGAAATCTCCAGGGCTGCTTCTGAATTAATTTTAAGGAAGGTCTTTTCCCTATCCTTACTATTGCCATCAAATTTGCCCGTATTTACATCAATTACAGTCATAGCCTCTGTATATTCAATAATGAGATAACCGCCGGATTTAAGCCACACATGACTTTTTAGGGCATTATCTATGCGTGTTTCTATGCTGTATAGCTTCACAAGTGGCAAAAGCTTATCTTCATACAGGCGCACATTCCAGTCACCATAGGACTTTAAATCTTCATACAACTCTGCAATATCCGTTACAATTTCATCTTCATTATTAAGTTTCATAGACTTAATATCCTTAATAAGCTCTGTCTCTGTACCTTTCATAAGGGAAAAGGCTTTTCTTGTGGCAGATATGCGAAGTAATTCCCCGTATTCCTCTGACAAGGATTTAAGCTCGTTCAAAATCTCATCATCTGGGGCATTAACTGCATCTGTACGGATTACATAACCATAATCATCCGTTAAAAAAGAGCTTGCAAGCTTTTTAAAGTGTGCAATTTTGTTATTATCCGTAATTTTCTTGGAAACACCGGTATTATTGGGAAGCTCTCTGGTTAATGCAACATATTTACCGGTTATATTAATTCCACAGGATACCACTCCTGCCTTGGTTTTAACAGGCTCTTTCTTCACTTGGACAAGTAACAAGTCTCCCTGACACACCTTATCCGTATTTTTGCGATTCAAAAATACCGGCTTGCATTTTTCATCCAAAGACATATAGCAGGTAGTTTCCGGTCTGATATCCACAAATGCGGCATTAATATTGGGCACCACATCCTTCACCCTGCCCACATAAATTTCATCCACCGAATATGCCAAAGAAGCCCCATAGATTTCTATGCGGCTTTCCTTGTTATCTTCCATTAATACACCTGTTAAATTGTTGTTACAGTTGGTAATAATATATTTTCGTTCCATTAGCGGTTTGCCAGTTCCTCCATAATCTCATCCCAGTCCAGTCCTCTTTCAGCCATCAAAACCATTACATGATACAGAAAATCTGCGATTTCATACTTGATTTCAACCGGGTCAGGATTTTTGGCTGCGATAACGATTTCAGTAGCTTCTTCTCCAACTTTTTTAAGAATTTTATCAATTCCCTTATCAAAGAGGTAATTAGTATAAGAGCCCTCCTTAGGATTAACCTTTCTGTCCTTAATAACTGCCATAACGTCCTTAAGAACGTAAAGTGGATTGGTCTTGGTCATTTCCTTGGCTGCCAGCTCCTTAAAGAAGCAGGAATGTGCTCCTGTATGACATGCTGCGCCAGTCTGACGAACCTTGGCAAGAATTGTATCATTATCACAATCCAGTGAAAGGCTTATTACATACTGGTAGTGACCTGATGTAAGCCCTTTAAGCCATATTTCTTTACGACTTCTGCTGTAATAAGTCATTCTTCCGGTCTTTAAGGTCAATTCATAGGCTTCTTCGTTCATATATGCCATCATAAGCACTTCATCAGTAGCATAGTCCTGAACCACAACCGGAATAAGTCCATCTGAATTTAACTTAAATTCAGAAAAAGGAATTGCCGTCGTAAAAGTATTAACCTCAAAACCCTTTGCTTTCAAATCATCCTTTAACTTCATAAAATCAAAGTCTGCCGCAGCAAAATCCTTAGAAACAATACCTTTACACATATTTGCCTTAAGAACAGCTTCAGACATAAAATCATTCATAACATAGACAGCCTTACCAAAACAAGTTTCCGCACCTGCTACGGCAATAATAATCTCATTATCATTATCTTTAACTAACGAAGCTGCCTCACTGACATCCTCTCCTTTAGTCACAAGAACGCCGACCTTATCCTTGCCAAAACGGTTGGTAACCTCAGTAAGCATAGCAAGATTGCTTTCTTTAGAAGCTTCTATTAAAGCTGCCTTGGCTCCGGCATAAAGATACTTTTTAACATCCTCCACACGCATAATATTACCAGTGGCATACACTGGAATATCCACTTCCCTGCAAATCTCGCGCAAATCAAGAATTGCGTTTTCGTGGGACATATCATCATAGGATAAATCCACATAAAGAATGGCATCTGCACCATTTTCATTAAATCTAATGCACAAATCCTTAACAGAAAGCTCCTTATTAACAGGAACTGTCAGTGTAGAATCCGTATATGCAATTTCATCCTTTACATATATTGCTACAATTAATTTCTTCTGTGACATTTTGTAAAACTCCTCTATCCTTCAAACTCACAAACGGCTTCTTTAACATTAACTCTGTTTTCATATATTGCTTTGCCAATGATGGCACCTTTAATTCCTGCATTGTTAAGATTTCTTAAATCCTCCATAGAAGACACCCCGCCGGAAGCAATAATATTCATACCGGTTTTTTCTGTTAATTCCTGTGTCATCATAACATTTGGACCCATTAACATTCCGTCTTTGCTAATGTCTGTATATACAATGTTTTTAACACCCATTTCCTTCATGGACAAACACATACTAAGGGCCGTTTTATCAGAAACCTTTTCCCAGCCCTCAATTGCCACCATTCCGTTTTTGGCATCTACGCCTACAACAATTCTGTCTGCACCAAATCTCTTAACAGCCTCTTCCACAAAGGTCGGTTCCTTAACAGCCTTGGTTCCAATAATTACTCTGTTAATTCCATAGGACAGCACTCTTTCAATATCTTCCATTGTTCTGATTCCGCCACCAAGCTCGCAAGGAATGTTAACACTGCTTACGATTTTCTTAATGGTCTCCTCATTAACTGAATGACCCTCTAAGGCACCATCCAAATCTACTAGATGAATAAAGCTTGCGCCATTTTCCTCAAAATAACGTGCCACCTTATATGGCTCATCGCAATATACGGTTACTTCTTTAAATTCACCCTGTTTAAGACGGACACTTTTGCCGTCCTTTAAATCTATTGCCGGATATAACTGCATTATAATGCTCCTTTCGTGGAAAGAATCCCTTCCACTCTTTCATCAATTGTACAAGCCTCACAAAGAGCTTTTGAAAAGCCCTTAAACATAGCTTCAATAACGTGGTGTGCATTTTCGCCATACATCTCTTTAATATGGAGATTCATCCCTGCCGAATAGGAAATTGCATAGAAAAATTCCTTAGCCATCTCCGTATCAAATCCACCAACTCTTTCTGCTTTAAATTTGGCATCATACATAAGGTATGGTCTTCCGGATAAATCAATTGCGCACATTACAAGAGCCTCATCCATGGGAAGCAAAAATGAACCATATCTCTTAATAGAAACCTTATCACCTAAAGCCTTTTTAATAGCCTCTCCAAGGGCAATTCCGGTGTCTTCTATTGTGTGGTGACAATCCACCTCCAAATCTCCCGTTACCTTAACTGTTAAATCAAACAGGCCGTGCCTGGCAAAGCCCGTAAGCATATGGTCAAAAAATCCAATGCCGGTACTGATTTCGCTGTTACCCTTACCATCAAGATTAATTGAAATCTGAATATCTGTTTCCTTGGTTGTTCTTGTAACTTCACCTATTCTAGCCATCATAATCCTCCCTTTTTACTCAAAACGTACTGCAATTGAATTGGCATGCGCTGTTAAGCCCTCTGCCTTTGCAAATTTCTCAATATCTGTATGTATTCCCATAAGTGCTTCTCTGGAATATGAAATAATGCTGGATTTTTTAATAAAATCATCCACCTCAAGAGGTGAGAAGAATTTGGCAGTTCCGTTAGTAGGTAATACATGGTTAGGCCCAGCAAAATAATCTCCAAGAGGCTCGGAGCTGTATTCTCCGAGGAAAATCGCACCAGCATTCTTAATCTTAGTCATAGTCTCAAATGGATTTTTGGTAACCAGCTCCAGATGCTCCGAAGCAATTTCATTAACTACTTCAATTGCCTCATCGATATCCTTTGCAAGCAAAATATATCCATAATTATCAAGAGATTTCTGCATAATCTCTTTTCTGGATAAAACATCTACAAACCCATCAATTTCCTTAGAAACCTTCTCGGCTAATTCCTTAGAGGTCGTAACTAAAATAGCTGAAGCCAACTCGTCATGCTCTGCCTGGGACAATAAATCCGCAGCTACAAATCTTGGATTAGCAGTCTCATCTGCAAGCACCATAATCTCACTTGGACCTGCAATAGAATCAATGCCAACCTGTCCGTACACAGACTTTTTGGCAAGAGCTACATAGATATTTCCCGGACCTACGATTTTGTCCACTTTAGGAACGGATTCCGTGCCATAAGCCATGGCTGCGATTGCCTGAGCACCGCCAACCTTATAGATTACATCAACGCCCGCTTCCTTAGCTGCAACCAAGGTTCCGCAGTACACCTTGCCATCCTTGCCAGGAGGAGTACACATAATAATCTCTTCCACTCCTGCAACCTTAGCCGGCATAACATTCATAAGTACAGATGATGGATAAGCCGCTTTACCACCCGGAACATATACACCCACTCTGCTAAGCGGAGTAATCTTCTGTCCAAGAATAGTTCCGTCCGGCTTGGCATCAAACCAGCTGTTACGCTTCTGTTTTTCGTGATATTCTCTGATATTAACCAAAGCCTTTCTGATAATCTCCACAAGCTCTGAATCAATTTCTTCATATGCCGCAGCAATCTCTTCATCTGTTACAACTATATTGTTCTCATTAAGGGCAAATCCATCGAATTTGGCTGTATATTCAAAAACAGCCTCATTACGGCGAGCCTTAATATCTTCAATTATTGCATTAACTCTTCCCTCGTACTCCCCATAACTGTTAGGGCTTCTTTTTAAAAGATTGGTTAAAATATCTTTTTTCGTATTCTCATTTAATTCAAGAATTCTCATAAGGAACTCCTCCTATTTCTCATCAAGTTTTCTTAGCTTGTCAATTATCTCTGTAATTCGCTTATTCTCCATTTTCATGCTGACCTGATTAACAACCATTCTTGCTGATAATTCGCATACCTCTTCAAGAACATCAAGTCCATTCTCTCTAAGGGTTGCGCCAGTCTCCACAATATCTACAATCACTTCAGAAAGCCCCACAATAGGCGCTAACTCAATTGAACCGTTAAGCTTAATGATTTCAACTGTCTGCTGTTTAACATTATAAAAATAATCCTTAGCAATATGAGGATATTTGGTAGCAACACGAATAAGCTCATGATTCTTAAGAAGGCCTTTGGCACTTTCCGGTCCACACACACACATTTTGCACTTTCCAATTCCCAAATCATATACTTCATACAACTGGCGTCCCTCTTCAAGAAGTGTATCTCTTCCTACAATTCCAATATCTGCCGCTCCATATTCCACATATGTAGGTACATCGGATGCTTTGGCAAGGAAAAATTTAAATCCAAGCTCTTCATTAACAAAAATAAGCTTTCTTGTCTTTTCATCCTTCATCTCTTCGCAGGTAATTCCGATTTGCTCAAGAATTTCCATTGCCTTTTTTGCAAGTCTGCCCTTGGCAAGGGCAAAAGTAATATATCTCATAATTAAATACCATACCTTTCAAGAACATCGGCTGACACAGTAATTATTTCTTCATAAGCATTAACATTGGCTGGCATATTAGCCGAAATAGCTGTGTTGATTCCCTTGTTTCTAAAGTAAGCCGCCAATTTAACGGCATTCTCCATATTGGACATGTCACACACCAAAAGCTTAACCATATAATCTGTATCAACAACAATTTTCTGACGTTTAAGAGCCTGCTGCAATAAATCAATTGTTATAGAAAATCCAATTGATGCCTTGTCTGTTCCAAACTGTCCAATAAGCTTATCATATCTGCCGCCATTGGCAATAGGCTCACCCACATCATAGGTATATGCCTGAAAAATAATACCGGTATAATAATCAAGAACACTAAGCATTCCCAAATCAAAGGCAACATATTTTTCAAATCCGTAAGCCTTAATTAACTCATACACCTGTTCAAGATGACTGATGGCATTAAGAGCTGTCACATCCTCCGTAAGTTCTTTAGCTCTGGTAAGAATATTGGCATCACCAAATAACTGTGGAAGCATATGGAAGCATTCCTTACGCTCCTTGCTAAGCTTCGCCTCAGAAAGAATTTCCTCAACACGGAAGATATTTTTGCCTCTTATGGCTTCTCTTAACTCAATAGAAACCTCTTCACTAAGTCCCGCTTCCTTAACAAGACCCTTGAAAAAGCCTACATGACCAACCTCTACCTGAAATTCCTTAAGACCTGTGCTAAGAATTGACTCTATTAAAAGCGCCACCATATCAGCATCTGCAACAATTGAATTATCATTAATAAGCTCACAACCTGCCTGAGTTGTCTCCTTAAGTCTTCCCTGATATCTGGAATTATTAACAAAGGTGTTTCCCACATAACATAATCTAACAGGATCAGTATCCTGCTCAAAATATTTGGCTGCACATCTTGCAATTGACGGAGTCATATCCGGTCTTAAAACAAGAGTGTTTCCTTCTTTGTCAAAAAGCTTATACATATTCTTAGATGCAATAGAGCCTCTTTCCTGATTAAATATATCAAAAAATTCAAAGGACGGAGTCTGGATATCGTGATAACCGTATTTCTTAATAACTGTGTGAATAGCATTCTGAATGTGTAATTTCTCTTCACACTCTCCATTATAAATATCCCTAACCCCTTCCGGAGTATGTAATAAATTCTGTTTCATAAACTCTCCTTTGTTTGTCACTTTACTACGTTAAATTGCTATTAGAATAATATGTTGCAATTTTAATACAAAGCCACCCTAATGTCAAGCCCTTTTATCCAAATCCATCTGTAGTTGCACAAGATAATGTACAA
>CAZNUK010000041.1:0-20249 GCA_964576255.1 uncultured Butyrivibrio sp. | reverse complement strand
ATATAATTTTTTGGAGTTAAAAAGTTAAATTTCACTATTTACCGATAACTCCTTTTTTTCTTATCTCTAGGTCCGGTTTGCAAAACAGAAAGTCTCTATAGCTTCGTCTCGGAGCTATAGAGACTTTTGTCGGTCTCCATACGCAAAAATCATTCAAACAGGTCCACTTCAAAAATTAGAAAAGTAGACCACTTCAAAAATTAGAAAAGTAGTCCACTTCAAAAATTAGAAAAGTAGGCCAATCCAAAAATTAAAAAAACTAATTGACAACAAATCAATATAGAGATATTATAACTGTATCAGTTGGAGCGATACAGTTGATACAGACAGGAGGCGGAGAGCTTGATTATAATTAATGCATCCAGTGGTAAACCATTATATGAACAGATTGTGGATAACATTAAAAGCAATTATGTAAAAGGGTATCTAAAGCCTGGGGACGAGATTCCGTCTGTGAGAAAGCTGGCCATGCAGCTTTCGGTTACGCCTAATACAGTTGCCAAGGCATATCAGGAGCTTGAAAGAGATAAGGTTATTGTAACCATAAGAGGAAAAGGAACTTATATATCCAGTGAATCTAATATTAAGATGAATGATGAGCGATTAGATAGTATTAGAAAAGAAATGACAACTCAGATAGTGGAGCTTACTTATATGGGAATGGGGCAAGATGAAATAATAGAAATGGTTGAAGACATCTATAAGGAAATTAAGGAGGGCAAATAATGTCAGTAGTAGTTAATAATGTGGTAATGAAATATGGTAATTTTGAGGCTGTGCAGGGAATCAGCATGGATGTGTCGGAGGGGACAATTCACGGTCTGATAGGAGAGAACGGAGCAGGTAAGACAACTCTCATTAAATGTCTTATGGGAATATACAAGCCTGTTTCGGGAGAAGTGTTGGTTGATGGGGAAAATGTATATGAGAATCCTAAGGTAAAGGCAAGAATAGGCTTTGTTGCAGATAGTAATAAATATTTTCCTACATATCGACTTGGAAAAATGGTGAAATTTTTTCAGGATGTATATGAAAAATTCGATATAAATAAGCTTAAAGAGCTTAATGGGATTTTTCAATTAGATATGAACAAAAGAATAAGCGAGCTTTCCAAAGGCCAGCAGATGAGATTTGCTTTTATGTTAAATATCGCTGCTAATACGGACATACTTATAATGGATGAGCCTACCTCCGGAATTGATGCGATAGCCAAAAAAGAACTTTTTTCTGTATTAATCAAAGAAGTTGAGGAAAGAAATCTTACTGTGATAATTTCCTCCCATAACATTATGGAATTAGAAAAAATCTGTGATTCTGTTACTATGATTAAGGGCGGAAAAGTTATTACTCAGAACGGAATGGATGATGTGATAGGCAATGTGCGTAAATTTAATTACGCTTTTGCGGGTGGAGCACCGGAAGAATTTTTGGCACATCCAAAGCTTATTAATTATACCAATGTAGGAAATATCTATACTGTTATTTATGAAGGTATTACAGACGAGGAAGTGGAAGAAATTAATAAGTATAATCCATCTTTTGTTGAGGAACTTAGAGTTAATCTTGAAGAGGTTTTTGTGTATTCAAATGGAGGTGACTCTGTTGAAAAGTAGTATTTTGTACAAGGTATATATGGAAAGGCTGCTTCCTTTAACTGGTTTGTTTGCGGTAATGCTGTACTTAGTTATGTTTGATGAAATAGCTCTACATGGAAATTATGAAACAGTGGTTCTGTTTGTGATGATTGCTATGACAGGAGCCATTGCTTACCTACTTATTAGAACCCCTAAGGAGCATGTATTTGTTAATTCATTGCCGATAACAAAAGATAAGCAGTGGAATGCTATGTATCTGGCAATTCTTACAATGATAGGAGTTGTATATACAGTTTATGTGTTGGCTGTATATATGCAGTGCCATAGTGAAGTGAATAATTTTAAAGAAATTCTGATGTCAGGAATTGTAAAATGCTGTACGGCAGTTTTTCTTACCACATTGGTTTTGTGGGTTTTAAGCCATATAGATTTTCATTTTCCGGTATTATTGGTGGTGTGTCTCCTGGTTTTTATTGCAGGAATGGTGGCATTTGGTACAGGAATTCAAAAAGCATTTAATACGGATGCCAATAATTTTGTGTACCAATGTAAAAATTACTGGATTCTTATGACAGTACCAATTCAGGCAATTAACAATATGTTAGAAGAGGGTTGGAACGTAAGCTTTGGCGGATATGAATTTAATGAAAAAATTACCGTAACAATTATTTATCTTGCTGTGATTGTTGTATTGACTGTTTTGATGGCTATTTTTGCCAGAAAAAATTATTCTGGTATTTCCTTAGAAAAGCCTCTGAACCGTGGCTATGCAAAAAGATTTCCAAAGCATTTCACCGTAGCTTGTGTAGCTTTAAGTGCAATGTCGGGATTATGTCTAATAGGAGAAATCGTAGACAGAATAAGATTGGATATAGTAACAACTGAGGAATATTTGGAATATGTGGATGACGAATTGGAATCTGCCATAGATGATTCGTATTATGATTACTATGATTCTATAGCATTGGTTGCCAGAAAAGGTGACGAGGTTAATTACAAGGGCATAATGTTCAAAAGTATATCCGATATGTATGAACACAATTTGTTCAAATACGAAATATATAAGTTTGATTTTCCAAAGGAATATTTGTACAGATTTGTTGGTTTTGCGGTGGTTTCAGTGGGACTTGGAATTGGTGTAGTAATAGTCAGTGAGAAAAAACATAAGAATAAGGAGGTGGCTATGTGAAAACCTTATTAAAATACAGAATAAAATCTATTTTGCCTGCGCTTATTATTGGTGCGGTAGTTCTTATTGCAGCTGTTGTTATGGTTTTTGTGGATTTTACTGAATTCCATCCATATGAGAATTGGTTTGGAACTTTTTTCATAGAAAGAATTGCCACTAATTTGTCATGGCTTCCCTATGCATTGCTGCCACTTGCTTTGATTATGGGAATTATATTAACCAAGGACTATGGCAGTCGTGAAAGAGAGGAGTTTCTTCAAGGACTTCCTTTCAAACAAAACACTAGATTCATGGCAAGTATTTTGCCGGGTGTGGTTTTCTTTCTGGTGTTTTTAGTAGTGCTTATAATTGCTATTGTTATAGCTTACTTAACCTCATATGAGCGCTATAGTGAAATAAATATGCTGTCATCTAATTACGAATTGATAATGAAAATGGATAGTCTTGGGAACGCAGTTTTACATATTGTGCAGGTTGTGTTGACCATGCTTATGCTGTATTTTTTTGCGGTATTTGCCGGAGTAGTAAGCAAAACCAAAATTGTACCTATTCTTATTCTTGCCATGATATGCTTGTTTCCAATGATAGTTCCGGAGGCAATTAATGTTATAGCGGAAAATTATTTTGGAGCCAAGCTTCCTATGTATGAAGCAATAAAGGATTATTCAGGGCTTACAGGAATTGTTGAGAGCAGTGATAGTTCTTATTTTTATAATGTACAGTATACATATTTTCTATATCCTGTGGAGAGGACCATTACATCAGGAGTTTTAATGGTGGTTTTTGCAGTTTTAAGCTATGTGATGGCAGTTAAAGCCGATAGATTACAGGGTAAAATTGTTACTGGTAAGGTAGCGGAATGGATTTTTATTGTTGTTGCAGGTGTATATGGAGCATGCTTTGTGCCGATTTTTGGTTTGGCTGAGAGGCTTAATTTTGGCGTGATTAGTGTTCTGATGGTTATTGTATTTATCCTTGTTGCAGGTGGTATATCCAAATTTATTACCGGAAAGGGTAAATATGATTATCTTAATGCAGGAGGTAATAAGGAATGAAAAAGAAAATAATAGCTTTAACACTTTTACTTACCTGTGCTTTAACAGGATGCACTACAGGAGAGGATTTTATAAGTGAGGTTGTTAGAGATAACAACTACGGAATGGCGGTGTATTCTAATCATCTTGACAAATTAACAATGCCGGAGAGCGTAAGACTTGGTGAGGATGATTTTTACGGAATAAGTGAAGCAATTATGGAATCATCCATGGGAAAATATGCTTATATTGATGAAGATATTGACCAGTTTACAATTGATGTTGAGTCATATGTGTGTGATTTTGCAGAAGAAAATGGTAAGGAAATTATTACTCTTGGTGATGAAGATAGGAGAAAATGGTTTTATGAAGACGAAACCTTATGGGATAATTATCAATGGGTTTTGGAAAACGACATAATGTATGTGGAGAATAATGAGGGACAGATTGTTGGCGACAAATCATTTATGCTTATTTCTAAAAACGAGGCAATTAAGGATGCATTAATCAGTAACGGATATGAATGGGTATATGATATATACAAATCCTGTGATGATTTGACATTGGCTGAGTTTGAAAATGACAAGTTTCTTTCTCCTTATTATGTAAAAATATTGAATCAATGCACAACATTTTATTCGTATGATGCAATTTCAATAAATATGACAGATGTAAATATTCCTCTTGGGGCTGAATATCTGGTAGAGCTGTGCCAGCGTGACGGTTGGATAATTGAACATGCGGGAGCTAATGAAAGCTGCGAAAGCCTTACTATGACATATGACGGAACATGGCGGGAGCTACGAGTGGATTTGTTTGGTAAGGACGGCGTTGTTAAAGAGATAAAATTTACTTATGATAAAACTCTTAATACAATTACAGAGAGTGCTCAGTTCACTATAACAGGATGTATGAAGGCTCTTGGCTGTAGTGATGATACTATTGCTGAATTTTTAAAACAGATGCCAACAAAAAGCGGTAATATAGATAATCTGTATTTTGTTGTTGAAAATATTGATGAAGACAATGGAAGTATAAAACTTTATACGAAATAAGAAAATACTAAATCGTGCCCACGGAATTGGACCTATTTGAATCAAGTGAAGCTATAGAGACGGACAAAAGTCTCTATAGCTTTTTTTCTTCTCTCTAGGTCCGGTTTGCAAGGTAGAAAGTCTCTATAGCTTCGTCTAGTAGAAATAGAGACTTTTGTCGGTCTCCATATGCAAAAAACATTCAAATTGGTCCAATTCAAAAAAAGTCCAAAAATAATATTGAAATATTTCGCATTTTTTTGTTGACAATATAAAAGCAGGGTGTTATATTTAAGTTGCTAGGTGTACTATGCTGGATAGTACAGCTAGCAAAAAGAATGGAGGAGGAAGAATATGTATCATATCGATGCGATGAGCCGCGTTCCTGTGTACGAACAGATAGTGGAACAGACGGAGAAGTTTATTCTGACGGGTATTCTTAAGCCGGGTGATAAGATACCGTCAGTGCGTAATCTTTCAATTGAACTATCGGTTAATCCTAATACGATTCAAAAGTCCATTGTAGAATTGGATAGGAGGGGCCTGATATTTTCAGTACCCGGCAAAGGTTGCTATGTTTCAGAGGAGGCAAAAACTGCTTTAAGCACAGTTAAGAGGAAAGAGATGGCAGAGATTAAGGACAAAATTAATGAACTCGCTCTTGCGGGAGTGACCAAGAATGAATTGCTTGAGTTAATTGAGGAGGTATATTCTAAGAAGGAGGGACAGGAAAATGATTAGTGTTACAGGATTAACTAAGATTTTTGATGATTATAAGGCACTTGAGAATGTTACCTGTCAGATACCGGAAGGCTGTATATATGGAATGGTGGGTAGTAACGGCGCCGGTAAATCGACTTTTCTTAGATTGATTAGTGGAGTCTATAAGGCAGATTATGGAATTGTTGAGGTTGACGGGGAACCGGTATATGAGAATACCAAGATTAAGAATCAGATTGCTTTTGTACCTGATGATTTGTATTTTTTGGGCAATTCCAACATGAACAGAATGGCGAAGATGTATTCACGCTATTACAAGGATTTTGATATGGAAAGGTTCAAGTTTTTAGCAGAGACCTTCAAGCTTAATCCTAACAAAGCGCTTAATACATTTTCCAAGGGTATGCGTCGTCAGGCTGCAATTATTCTTGCAGTATCCTGCAGACCTAAATACCTGTTTTTGGACGAGACCTTTGACGGACTTGATCCGGTTATGAGAAATCTTGTTAAGAGTCTTATCTGTAAGGATGTTGAGGAGAGAAAGGCAACAGCCATACTTACTTCTCATTCTCTTAGAGAACTTGAGGATACCTGTGACCAGTTAGCGCTTTTACATAAGGGTGGTCTGGTATTTGAAAGTGATATTACCGATATGAAGACCTCATTGTTTAAGGTTCAGACAGCGTTTTTAGAGGAATATGATAAGAGTCGTTTTTCACAGCTTGATATTCTTCATTTTAGCAAGAGTGGTTCCGTATGCAATATTATTGTAAGAGGCGACAGAGAAGAGGTTGCTGATTATATAAGAAGTATGAATCCGGTTCTTATGGATGTGCTTCCACTTTCTCTTGAGGAAGTATTTACATATGAGATGGAAGCTCTTGGCTATGCCTTTGATGTAGAGCTTTTGGAAATGGAGGGCAGTGGCAATGAAAAATAAAATTAAATTATTTGACCGTGGCGTGTTCTGGGAAGCTTTTAACAGACTTAAGATTCCGGGAATTATTGGTTCGGCAATATTTATTTCATCAGCTTTTATATTAATGTTAGGATGTATGCTTGAATTAATAGATTCCAGTGTTAACAGAGTTGAGATTCCGGCAGAATATTTTTACATTACATATATTATACCTATCGTGATTGTACCAATGATGATGATGGTGGCGTTTTCCTATCTTAAGGCCCGTAAGACCAGTGATTTCTATCATGCTATACCGGTTAAAAGAGAGACAATGTATTTCAGTACAATTTTAGCTGCTCTTGCATGGATTGTGGCAATTTTTATTATTGCCAGTATTATTCCATTAAGTATGGCAGCACTTACCGTGGTTTTTAAAATTGATATGGTGATATACTGGAATATTATCAGTACCGTGTTCCTTACAGCAGTTTTGGTGTTGGCGAGCTTTGCCCTTGGTGTATCTCTTACAGGTAACGGATTTACTAATTTCTTTGTATCCGTGATGATTGTTTTTGTACCAAGAATAATTTCTACAATTATTTACAATATGGCTGAGGAGTTTACACCATTTTTGGTATTAAATGTTGGAAATTCACTGCTTAATAACCAGTACAATATCATTTTTAGAATGTTTAGTTTTAGCGGTTTAACAATTCCATATTGGGCGGCTGTTATATATACTATACTTTTGGCTGCCATATATCTTACTTTGGGAGCAATTGCTTTTGTAAAGAGAAAGAGTGAGATGGCAGGTCAGGCTTGTGCTTACAAAGGAGTGCAGGTTGCATCAAGAATGCTTTTACCATTCATTATCTTGTTGGGTGCGTTGAATTTTATGCTAATGATGGGTATCGACTTTGAGTATGATGCTGAGTATGCTGTTTTTTGCATAGGATTAGTATTAATTGCTTTTACAGTTTACTTTATTTATGAGTTAATAACTACCAAAAGAATTAAAAAGGTTCTTAAGAGCCTTGTATGGTTCCCTGTTCTTATAGGAGGAGTAGGCGTTGTTGGTATAATAATTTCTATTGGTTCCAAAATTGCATTAAGTAGAGATGTGGATGAGGACAAAATTAATTATCTTCTTGTGACAGATATGTGCGGTTATTTTGAAGATGATAAGTTCCATAAGCTTGATAACGAAAGAGCTAATGAAATAATTGCTGAAGCTTATGAAAGACAGATGGATAATATGGACGATTACTATAAGAATTTATGGTACGACGGAGACTATGATGTGGACATAGTTGTGGGAATTAATCAGGGAGGAACTACTTTCTACAGATATATCTATCTTGACAATGATGAGCATACAGAAATGTATGAAATCTGTATGAAGGAGATTTATGGCGACGAATATAAGCTAGAAATCCCAAGATACAATATTAACCAGGTTTATTTTGATAGTGCCTATTTATCAAGTAGTAATGAACGAGAGCTTTATAATATTCTTAGAGAGGAATTGAAGGAAGTTCCTATAGCGGATTTATTTGACTATGAGCAGGAAGCTTTTACATACGTGAATATTGATACTTATAATTATCAGATGGGTTATACTGAGTGGCGTATTCCAATTTCAGAAGCTACACCAAAGACATTGGATACATATCTTGATATTCTCAGACAGGGCGGTTATATGTTTGACAAGGTAGATGTATATGAAAATTGTCTGGATGATTATGAAGAAGGCTATGTAATTGATGTTAGCTTATGGGATATTATTATCATAGATGAGGATAATAATGCTGAGCAAATTGTAGGAATCGGCACATATGCTGAAGATGAGGCTGCAGAAGCAACCGTAGAGATGTTTGAACTTCTTGAAAAATCAGAAAAAGGAGATAATGTTATTATTTTTGATTTCTGGGCAGAGATTTATGAAGTGGATGATGATTATGATTATTTCTACGTTAATTCACAATCTGCATCTAAAATATATTACGTAACAGATGATGTATTAGAGGAATTTATTGATTATATTGAGATGTTAGATAAATATGAGTTAGATAGATTGGAATACGTGTATTAAGATTACTATTAGAATGTAACAGTTGAATCTATAGCAGTAAAAAGGCCCTCGCGAAAGTGGGGGTCTTAATAGTTGTTTAAAACACAAAAAAACTGTACAAATTAACCATATAATGATACAATGATGTCCATAAAAATGTGAAGAAGGAAGACCATATGCTTGAATTAAGAAATGTTTCTTATCAGGTGGAAACAGACGGTTCTGATAAGGAAATAATCAAAAATATAAGTTTAACAATCGACGAAAGATTTACAGCCATTACCGGACCTAACGGAGGAGGTAAATCCACACTTGCCAAGATTATTGCAGGTATTGTTAAGCCAACATCAGGTCAGATTTTACTTGATGGAGAGGATATAACAGAGCTTGACATAACAGAGAGAGCCAAGAAGGGCATAAGCTTTGCTTTTCAGCAGCCTGTAAGGTTCAAGGGACTTACAGTTAAGGATTTAATTACGCTTGCAGCAGGAGAAAATATTTCGGTGGGCAAAGCTTGTGAATATCTTTCAAGGGTTGGATTATGTGCCAAGGAATATATTAACAGGGAAATTAATGCCAGCCTCTCAGGTGGAGAATTAAAGAGAATTGAGATAGCAATGATTCTTGCAAGAGGAACCAAGCTGTCCATTTTTGATGAGCCGGAGGCAGGAATTGATTTGTGGAGTTTCCAGAATCTTATTGAAGTGTTCGAGAAGATGTATGAGGAGACCAAGGGCTCAATTATAATTATTTCTCATCAGGAGAGAATTCTTAATATTGCAGACAAAATAGTTGTAATTGCCCAGGGAGAATTAGAGAAAATCGGAGGAAGAGAGATTCTTCCATCCCTTCTTAACTCCAACAGAGCCACAGGAATGTGTACAAAATTTTCCAACGCGGACAAGGAGGTTTAGTATGGACAAGATACAGTTAGAATTATTAAAAGAAATTGCGGGACTTCACGAGGTTCCTTCAGGTGCATATAATCTCAGAATTAACGGAGAGGGTGCAGGAAGAAATACAACCGCTAATATTGATATTGTGTCCAAAGAGGACAAGCCGGGAATAGATATTTATATTAAGCCGGGCACCAAGAATGAAAGTCTTCATATACCGGTTCTGCTTAGCCAGACCGGACTTGATGATTTGGTATATAATGATTTTCATATTGGAGAGGACTGTGACGTGGTAATCGTTGCAGGCTGTGGAATTCATAATGGTGGTGACAAAAATTCCTCCCACGATGGAATTCACACATTTTATGTGGGCAAAAATTCCAAGGTCAAGTATGTGGAAAAACACTATGGCAAAGGTGACGGCCTTGGCAAAAACATTATGAATCCAACAACCATAGTTAACATAGAAGAAAATGGTTATATGGAAATGGATACTGTGCAGATTAAGGGCGTGGACTCAACTAACCGAGTTACCGAAGCTAGGCTTTTAGATGGAGCGACTTTGATTGTCAAAGAGAAAATAATGACGCACGGAGAACAGAATGCAGAGACTAATTTTTCGGTAGAACTTGATGGAGTGGATTCCAGTGCCAATATTATTTCCCGTTCTGTAGCAAAGGATAATTCGGTTCAGACCTTTTATGCCAAGATGAACGGAAATAATAAGTGCCATGGTCATTCTGAATGCGATGCAATTATTATGGATAATGCCTGTGTTAAGGCAATTCCTGAGATTACAGCCAACAGTGTGGATGCAAGTCTTATTCATGAAGCGGCTATCGGCAAAATTGCAGGAGAACAGTTGATTAAATTAATGACTCTTGGTCTTACGGAAAAAGAAGCAGAGGAGCAGATTGTCAATGGATTCCTAAAATAAAAACAAGGAATATTTCATATGGAAAAGAATGAAGTAAAACTTGAAAGAAAGCTGTCAACACCGAATGTGTTGGCACTGGCTTTTGGTTGTATTATAGGTTGGTCGGCATTTATTTTGCCGGGAACCTCTTTTCTTAAGAATGCAGGTACACTAGGATCTGCAATAGGGATGTTTGTGGCTGCTTTAGTTATGATAATTATTGCGGCAAATACCCATTAAAGGGCTTAATTGTTCCCTCGGAAAAGAAGCCTATATTTGTCTTGGAGTGTGGGTAATAATGGGAATTATTTTCTGTGTTTATAGTTGAAAAAGTATTGACAACGAAAATATGAAGTGATAGTATAGCATTGTTTTAAAGATAACTAAACAAAATGATAAAAGGCAAACTTTTTAGAAATAAAAGGACGCAAAGCTAGATGTCTAAGGTGGGGGGAAACTATGATAGATCGGTTGCAAACGTACTGTTTGCAACTTTTTTATTTCCAATGATATATTCCGACTATGGTTGGTATATATACAAATGGACTCTGATATAAATTTGGCCGTTTTATCAGAGTCCCAATGTGTGAGCATTTCATCAAAAAATACTCGAGTAAAGTATACACCTTTTTTGATGAAATTGGGGTATCTGTTCCAGTGTATGCGGCAGATGTTTCAGCAGAAATTGGTGGAGATGTTACTTGTTCTGTTACATATTCGTCCAGTGAAATGAAAAGTTATGAATATACTTTAGATAGAACCAGTAAGGCCGGATATTATGGGATTATTGTGGTTGTAAATGCGGATTTGTATAATATTACTCTTGAAAGAGGAACTAAGCAGAAAACGGGTAAGCTTTTGAAATTTGAAACGAAAGAACCATATATAGATTTATATCGTTCAGACAAATCATTTTAATATGTGTGCGTATATGTCCAATTGGCATATACGCATATTTAGAAGGAAAGAATATGAAGAATATTATTAAGATTTTATTATTAGTTAGCATTCTACTTGTAGGATGTTCTAATACAAAGACAGAAAAAAAACAAAACATTAACACAAATAGTGAATTACCAGATGTTTGGGGCGATGAATTGAATAATGTGTCGTTTGCAATCTGTCATGATGATGAAGTTAAGAATTATAGTTTCCAATTTATGAGTCGTATTGAAATTCCAGAGAACAGTAGTGTTGAAGCAGTATATTCCGGAGGTTCATTTGATTGCGAATATAGTATTGAAAAAACGGATGATTCAATAGGAGATTTTTATCGTTATATAATAAAGTTAACCATTCAGAATGTGCAATTTGAAAATGATGAAATCAATGTGGATAGTATAAGAGTTGCATATGATTATGATAAGTATTTTGATTTAATACCAGACGAATTTACTCTTAGAAGGTTTGAAGGTGATATAGAACAAGAAGTATGGTATTTCAATAATGCACCATTAGTTATTCCGGCAAGCGGAAATTATATTCGTTATGCTATTGGGGTTGAAAAAGGGTTCATTTTAAATGAAGTAATAGTTACAAATGATTCTTTTAAAATTAAGAATATAGCAGAGTATATGAATGTTCCAATAAGTACAATTAATGCAACGGATGGATGGGAGTTACAATTCTCTGTAGAAGAAACTGATAGAAGTAAATATACTCAGTATACTACATCTGTAGTATTTAAATACACTGTAAATGGAAAAGAGTATATAAAGGATACTGTAGGTGATTCAGTATATAATCCTTTTGTTTTATATGATAATTTGTTTGAGATGTATTATAACGAAGTGTTAACTAAGGAACAATAGGTGAAAAATATGAAGAAAACAGGCATCGCTATAGTAGCTATATTAATGTTGCTTTTATGTTGCTCCGTAATAGTAGCTCTTATGGCTACAGGAATAATTCAGAAAGGCGATAACAATAAATATTTAATAAAATCAAATGAAGAACTTCCACGTTATGATGTAGGTACGCCACTTGCTAGTGGAGAAGTAGATATTACAGAGGAAATAGAAGGATTTGTAATTGCACCGGAAAATTCTACAGTATCATTTAAATTAGAAGACGTCAGTGAGAATTTTAATCTTTTAGTTAAGGTTGGGGAATATGTTGAAGAGGGGGAAATGTTATATATTGATAATAACGGAAATAATATTTTGGCCCCACATAATCTTTCTGTTACAAAAATAGATTTGAATAATGGATTTTTAATGGAAGTATATATATATAAGGATTTAGTTATTTCCTTAGATATAAAGGCAAAATATCAGAGGAATATTGCTGATATAGAATTTACAACAAACTATGAGGGCGAAATTAAAGAGCTTAATTTAGTAGAGATTTATTCAGATGTTAATGATGACAGAGTTAATGTTATTTTAAACTGTCCATTTGATGTATATCAAAATACAAAGATGGATGTATTGGTTAAATACGATACCTTAGAAGGATTGACATTGATTTCAGAAGAATTTGTTTTTGTTTCTGAGGATGGAAGACCTTATATTCATGTAGTTGAAGAAGGAGAATACTCTAATAACGGAGAGGTAAAAGATGTTTATCTTGATGTTTATAGTTATGATGAAGGAAAGTATATAGTAAGAAATATTCTAGATGGCTATTTTGCTGTGTATAGTCAGGAGGAGAAGTTCTTTGAAAAACAATAATGTACCAATTGTAGAACTTATAAATATTACTAAGCGATTTGGTGATAGAGAGGTGTTAAAAGGAATAGATTTAAAAATATATGACGGAGATTTGATCACGATTATGGGTAAATCTGGGTCGGGAAAGAGTACATTATTAAACATTCTGGGTTTTTTTGAAACACAGACAGAAGGAGAATATTGTTTTTATGGCAAAGCTGTTAAAAATGACAACGAAAAAAGTGAATTAAGAAATAAATATATGGGATTTGTTTTTCAATCATATAATCTTATTTCTCAATTAACAGTGTATGAAAATATTGTATTACCAGCTTATTACTCCATAGAACATAGAAAAATTAAAGAGCGTGTTAAGAACGTTGAGCAATTACTGAAAAAGTACGATTTAGAGAATATTCGGGAATCTTACGTTGAAAATATATCAGGTGGTGAAAAACAAAGGGTTGGAATGGCAAGAGCGATGGTATGTGACGCAGGAATTATCATTGCTGATGAACCTACAGGAAATCTTGATGAAAAAAACAAAAGCGCAGTTTTGAATATTTTTAAAGAAATGAATGAACAGGGTAAAACAATCATTATTGTAACTCATGATAATGATGTGGAAAAAATTGCAAAAACAAAACTATATCTGGATGGAGGTGTTCTTCATAAGGTATGAATATTTATTTGATAAAAAATTATTTTAAAAAGATTTTTAGAAATAGCGGAAGACTTGTTTTGACACTTTCTGGATTAGTATTGTCTGTTGTAATTCTTATGATTGTTTTAATTCTTTCAGAGACCATATTAGCAGATGAAATGAATACAGTTAATCTCTATAAAAGTGGAAATATTGTTGTAGCAGATTGTGAATTTGATTATGATACTTATATGTATTTCAAAACAAATGATAACTATAATGTTAGAATGGAATTGGTTACATTAGTAAATAAAGCTCTGGTGAATATTCCTTATGGGGATAATATGAGTACTACAGTATGGGGGAGATGTATTCAAGTAGATGAAAATTGGAATGAGTTTTTTTTGCCACAAGATAATGGAATTGATGTTGATAGATATAATTCGGAACTTTTGTGTGGACGATTAATCAATTCAAATGATGTTTTAGAAGGGAAAAATGTGATTGTGATAGATGATATCACATCAAAAATTCTTTTTAATAAAAATGAAGCAGTGGGGGAATTTGTTGATTTACAGGGATATGATTCGAATGGTGAATATATTTATAAAAAATATAAGGTTGTGGGTGTAATAAAAGCAACGGATTATTCAGAGCAATTAATGAAAAAAATGATTGAAGAAATAAATGATGGAGAAATAACAGAAGGTCCATTTTTAAACTTTTACGTACCATATACGAGTAATTATTTTTCCTATTCATCTGACAATTATGAAATGAGATTGATTTTTACAAGTGATACAGAGAATTACATTTCACTAACAGATAGAATTCTGGAAGATGCAGTTAAAGGTGGATATAAAGTTAATACCGTAGAAAATGCGGATGACATATATGCAGAAAGAGCAGAAGAAATTGCAAATATGCAGAGTATTATGATTAAGATAATGATAGTTGTTTTTATTATTTCTGGTTTATGTATAATGAATACTATGATTTTTTCTGTAAAAGAGAGAATTAGTGAAATTGGTATAAGAAAAGCGATGGGAGCTTTTAATGGAGATATATTAATTCAATTTGTATTTGAAGGTGTTGTGTATGGACTGATTAGTGGAATAATTGGGATTATTATTTCTATAGTTATAGCTACTTTTGCATATTATATATTTGAAGATGCGTTTATTGGAATAAGTAAAATAGTTGTTTCTCCAGAATCTGTTGTAATGGCTATTGTAGCTGCTGTTTTAGTAAGTGTTGTTGCGAGTATAATTCCCGCAGTTTATGCATCAAGAATTAAAATAGCAGATGCCTTAAAATTTGATTAAGATTGAACCGATGAGTGTGTACGCTTATCGGTTTTAGTATTTCACTATTAATATCTTGCAAGGAGTTTTTTTTTAATATATAATCAATATAATTATAATGAAATGTTGGCTAAGGGGTGACATATATGGTTAAGTACGGGGTTAAGTTAAAAGCTGTAGTAAGATGTAACGATGAATTTCTTATTGTTAACAAGTGGTATAACGATAATATAGAGAATCATTATCAGTGGGAATTTCTGGATATGGAGCTTATGCCGAATATAACACCTGAGGAGCAGTGCCTGGATTATATTCAGGAATGTACCGGGATACATGCGACTATCACATCCATACCATATACATGGACATATAGCCTGGGAGATAACAACTGTCTGGGAATAGTATTCCTATGCGACGTGGAGGACCAGGTTGTGTTTATGGGAGAGGATTTAGTGGACTACAGATGGGTTAAGGCCGATAAGCTTTCACAATATATCACCAAGAAAATGGTTCTTGAAGATTTGAAAAAAGCAGGAATTTTATAGACATAATATGTAACTTACGAAAGGATTATTTTGCAATGGGAATTTTATTACAAAACGGAAGAGTAATTGATCCGGCATCCGGTAGGGATGGTGTGTATGACCTTTTAGTGGAAGATGGAATTATTGTTAAGGTTGAGAAGAACATTCCATCTGAAGAACATCAGGTTATAGATGCTACCGGATGTTTTGTTATGCCGGGACTTGTGGATTTGCATGTGCATTTCAGAGAGCCGGGATTTGAGTACAAGGAGACTATTAAGACAGGAAGTGCAGCTGCTGCAAGAGGCGGTGTAACAACAGTTTTGCCAATGCCTAATACCAGACCGGTGGTGGACAGTGTTGATATGGTTAAGAAGGTCAATGACATCATTAGAAGAGATGCAGTAGTTAATGTGCTTCAGGTTGCTTCTGTAACTATGGGACAGGATGGAGAGATTCCTACTGATATTGAAGCTCTTCACGATATGGGGGTTGTGGCAATCAGCGAAGACGGCAAATCAGTAATGAATGCCCAGATATACAAGGAGGCAATGCAGAAAGCCGCGGATTGTGGAATGGTTGTTCTTGCTCACTGTGAGGACCGCAATATGGTTAACGGTGGTGCCATGAATGCTGGTGATAAGGCAGTAGAGCTTGGCATTAAGGGAATCAGTAATGCAGTTGAAGATGTTATTACAGCAAGGGATATTTTACTTGCCAAAGAAACAGGTTGTAGGCTTCATCTGTGTCATTGTTCAACAGAGGACAGTGTGAAGATGATTGCAGCAGCCAAGGCAGAAGGCCTTGAGGTTACAGGCGAGGTTTGTCCTCATCATTTTACTCTTTGTGATGAGGATATTTTGGAGGATAACGCAGACTATAAGATGAATCCACCTCTCAGAAGCAGAAGAGATATGGAGGCGCTTATTGAGGGACTCCGAAATGGAACTATGGATGTTATTTCCACTGACCATGCACCTCATTCAGCTGAGGAGAAAAAAATGTCCATTGCTAAGGCTCCATTTGGAATAACCGGACTTGAGACAAGCCTGTGTCTTACATATACAGAATTAGTTGATACAGGAATTTTAACGCCTATGCAGATGGTGGAGAAGATGAGCTATAATCCGGCTAAGGTAATTGGAATTGACAGAGGAACACTTCTTCCGGGAGCTGTAGCAGACATTACTGTTATGGACCCACAGAAGGAATTTGTTATAGACAGAAAAGATTTCGTGTCAAAGGGACACAATACACCTTTTGACGGACGCAAGGTTAAGGGAAGTGTTGTTCTTACAATGGTTGCCGGCAACATTGTATATGAAGGATAGGAGGAAAACAATATGATTAACAAGCTTAATGCGAAAATGACACAGATGAACGCACCGGTGGTGGTTGGACTTGATCCAATGCTCTCATATATTCCGGAGCACATTATGAACAAAGCTATTGCTGAATTTGGAGAGACTCTTGAGGCAGCAGGCGAGGCGATTTTTGAATATAACAAGGGAATTGTGGATGCGATTTATGACATCGTTCCTGCAGTTAAGCCACAGGTTGCTATGTATGAGCAGTTTGGAATTCCGGGAATGATTGCCTATAAGAAGACCATTGATTACTGCAAATCCAAGGATTTGGTAATTATCGGTGATGTCAAGAGAGGTGATATTGGTTCTACCTCTGAGGCGTATGCAATCGGACATCTTGGTAAGGTTACAATCGGAAGCAGGACTTATGCAGGTTTTGATGAGGATTTTGCCACAGTTAACCCATACCTTGGAACAGATGGAATTAAGCCATTTGTAGATGTATGTAAGAAAGAGAATAAGGGTATTTTTGTACTTGTTAAGACCTCAAATCCATCAAGTGGAGAGTTCCAGGACAGACTTGTTGACGGAAGACCTCTTTATGAATACGTTGGTGAGCAAGTAGCTAAATGGGGCGAGGACTGCATGGGAGATGGTTATAGCTATGTAGGTGCAGTTGTTGGTGCTACATATCCTGAGCAGGGTAAAATCCTTCGTAAGATTATGCCTAAGACCTTAATTCTTGTACCGGGCTACGGCGCACAGGGTGGACAGGGTAAGGATTTGGTTCACTATTTTAACGAGGATGGACTTGGTGCCATTGTTAATAGCTCAAGAGGAATTATCTGTGCATATAAGCAGGACAGATATTCGTCTTATGGAAGCCTTAATTATGCAGATGCGTCGAGACAGGCAGCTATCGATATGATTGAAGATATTAATACAGCAAGAGGATAAAATAATGAAATTTGATGAAATTGCAGTTGTAGCATGTCAGGAGCAACTTTCAGAGGGCATTTTTGATATGTGGATTACCACAGAAAATATCGCTGAAAAAGCAGTTCCGGGACAGTTTATATCAGTATATACCAAGGATGCGTCTAAGCTCCTTCCAAGGCCAATCAGTATTTGTGAGGTATGCGGTAATAAGCTTAGAATCGTATACCGCGTGGCAGGTGCGGGAACCGAGCAATTTTCTGCATACAATGCAGGAGATTCTATTCATATTCTTGGACCGCTTGGTAATGGCTTCCCAATTGATAATATGGAAGGCAAAAAAGCAATTCTGATTGGTGGAGGAATTGGAATTCCACCAATGTTAGAATTAGCTAAGAGATTACAGTGTGACAAAGAAATTGTTCTTGGTTACAGAAATAAAGACACTTTCTTGGATGGTGAATTAGCTGCACTCGGTAATGTTACCATTGCCAGTGATGATGGAAGTATCGGAACCCACGGAACGGTAATTGATGCTATCAAAGCTAATAATATTACAGGTGATGTTATTTTCACCTGTGGACCTACTCCAATGCTTAGAGCTATCAAGGCTTATGCAGAAGAGAATAATATTGAGGCATGGGTTTCTCTTGAGGAAAAAATGGCGTGCGGAATCGGAGCATGTCTTGCTTGTGTATGCAAGTCCACCGAAGTGGACGACCATTCAATGGTTCATAACAAAAGAATCTGCAAGGATGGTCCTGTATTTAATGCAACGGAGGTGGATTTATAATGAATACTTCAGTTAATCTTGCAGGAGTTTTGCTTAAAAATCCTGTTATGACAGCTTCAGGAACTTTTGGTTCCGGTATGGAATACGGCGAATTTGTAGATTTGAGCAAATTAGGTGCGGTAGTTACCAAGGGTGTCGCCAATGTGCCTTGGCCTGGTAATCCTACTCCAAGAATAGCAGAGACCTATGGCGGTATGATTAATGCCATTGGACTTCAGAATCCGGGAATTGATGTGTTCTGTAAGAGGGATATTCCATTCCTTAAGCAGTATGATACGAAGATTATTGTTAATGTGTGTGGCAAATCTGAATCAGACTATCTTGAAGTGGTTGAACGCCTTGCAGATGAGCCTGTTGATATGCTTGAAATCAATATTTCCTGCCCTAATGTTAAAGAGGGTGGAATTGCTTTTGGACAGAATGCGGCTAACATTGAGCATATAACCTCTGCAATTAAGAAGATTGCCAGGCAGCCGGTTATTATGAAGCTTAGCCCTAATGTCACAGACATAACGGAAATGGCAAGAGCGGCAGAGGCTGGTGGCGCAGATGTTCTGTCCCTCATTAACACCATAACCGGAATGAAGATTGATATTAACAGACAGACCTTCGCAGTTGCCAATAAGACAGGAGGACTTTCAGGTCCTGCAGTTAAGCCGGTGGCTGTAAGAATGGTTTATCAGGTTGCCAATGCAGTTAAGGTTCCAATCATCGGAATGGGCGGAATTGCCACTGCGGAGGATGCACTTGAATTTATCCTTGCCGGTGCAACAGCAGTTTCTGTGGGAACTGCTAACTTCCACAATCCAAGAACAACTCTTGAAGTTATTGAAGGAATTGAGAAGTATATGGCATCTAAGGGTGTAGAAGATATTAATGATTTAATTGGAATAGTGAAATAAAATAATCGGACTGCATTTGGCAGTCCGGTTTTTGGTTTGCACGCCTTTTTAAGTATCTTTTGGTAGAACGCAAGGAAGTTCCTTTGTTTGATGAAGAAACATTCTGATATGTTTTTGAAATTACATATTAGTGAGCATACCGGACGTGGTGTGCCTGAAATCACAGAAGTGTATGGTGAAGGTATATTTATAAGGCTAAATGAAGAGAGAATAAATGTGTGGGAATAAAAGAATTAATTGAGACACCTGACAAGTGGCGTATTGTAATAGTTGATAAATTCAAGGCTTTGTGGTAGTATAGAAAAGATATTTGATGTTTCTTTATCTATGCTACAGCTAGAAAGGAAGCGCGAATGGGTAAATCCCTTAATGAAAAAAGCGGAGGTTTTATTACAATGGAACAGTACAAGCAGGAATTTATTGAGTTTATGGTAGAAAGTGATGTATTAAAGTTTGGAGATTTCACTTTGAAGAGCGGCAGAAAGTCTCCGTTTTTTATGAACGCAGGAGCTTATGTAACAGGCTCACAGTTAATGAGACTTGGGGAATATTATGCAAAGGCAATTCATGATACCTATGGCGATGATTTTGATGTTTTATTTGGACCTGCATATAAAGGTATTCCAATCAGTGTTGTTACAGCTATAGCTTATAGTACACTTTATGGAAAAGAGATTCGTTATTGTTCAGATCGTAAGGAAGAAAAGGACCATGGTGCTGATAAGGGAAGTTTCCTTGGAAGCAAACTCAAAGATGGTGATAGAGTTGTTATGATAGAGGATGTTACTACATCTGGAAAATCTATGGAAGAGACAGTTCCTAAGGTAAAGGGT
>CAZNUK010000040.1:17026-21420 GCA_964576255.1 uncultured Butyrivibrio sp. | reverse complement strand
CCTTGGCAAGCTCAGTCTTACCAACACCTGTTGGTCCCAAAAACAGGAATGAACCAATTGGCTTACCAGGGTCTTTAATACCTGCCTTAGAACGGATAATAGCCTCAGTTACCTTAGTAACACCTTCATCCTGTCCAACAACACGTCTGTGAAGGTCTTCTTCAAGATTAAGAATTTTGTGCTTCTCAGTCTCATTAAGCTTGGCAACAGGTATACCTGTCCAACGGGAAACGATTTTGGCAATCTCTTCTTCTGTAACACTTTCGTGCAAAAGAGCCATTTCCTTTTTCTTAACCTTCTCTTCTTCAACTGAAAGCTCATTCATAAGTGCCGGTAATGTGCCATACTGAAGTCTTGCAGCTTCTTCAAGATTGTATTTCATCTGAGCTGCCTGAATTTGCTTATTAACCTCTTCAATCTTCTCTCTTAAGTTACTAAGCTTGTCAACGGAAGCTTTTTCATTATCCCACTGGGCTTTTTTCTCAGAAAAACGCTCCTTAAGATGTGCAAGCTCCTGCTGAAGTTCTACTAATCGTTTCTGACTTGAGGAATCTTCTTCTTTCTTAAGTGCCGCTTCTTCAATTTCAAGCTGCATTATTTTACGGGATAATTCATCAAGCTCCGCTGGCATGGAATCAAGCTCAGTCTTAATTAAAGCACAAGCCTCGTCCACCAAATCAATCGCCTTATCCGGCAAAAATCTGTCAGTAATATATCTGTGGGACAACACTGCCGCCGCCACAAGAGCACTATCCGTAATCTTAACGCCGTGATATACCTCATAACGTTCTTCAAGACCTCTTAAAATGGAAATGGTATCCTCCACTGTTGGCTCATCCACCATAACAGGCTGAAATCTCCTCTCAAGAGCTGCGTCCTTTTCTATATACTGACGATACTCATCCAAAGTGGTCGCACCAATACAATGCAATTCTCCTCTTGCAAGCATTGGCTTAAGCATATTACCGGCATCCATTGCGCCATCCGTTTTACCGGCACCCACAATGGTATGAAGCTCATCAATAAAAAGAATTATTCTTCCATCACTTTTCTTAACTTCATCAAGAACGGATTTAAGTCTCTCCTCAAATTCACCACGGTACTTCGCGCCTGCCACCAAAGAACCCATATCAAGGGAAAAAATCGTCTTATTCTTAAGTCCCTCCGGCACATCGCCTCTTACGATTCTCTGGGCGAGCCCTTCAATGACAGCAGTCTTACCAACACCCGGCTCACCAATCAAAACCGGATTATTCTTAGTCTTACGGGATAAAATCCTCACAACATTACGTATTTCACCATCTCTGCCTATAACAGGGTCAAGCTTCTGTTCTCTTGCTCTCTCCACCAAATCAACACCGTATTTATTAAGAGTGTCATAGGTTGCTTCCGGATTATCTGAATTCACAGTTCTGTTACCTCGTACACTCTGTAATGCCTTAAGAAAATTTTCTCTGTTAATACCATATTTACCAAATATAGTCTTAATCTGCTGTGACGGATATTTAAGAAGTGTAAGGAAGATATGCTCTAACGATACATACTGATCTCCCATCTTTTTTGCTTCATCTTCAGCACATATAAGCACTTTATTAAGATTCTGGCTGATTCTTAACTGAACGTTGCCGGATACTTTAGTTAATCTATTGATTGATACTTCCATATCATCCTTCAATTCAGCAACATTAACGTTCATTGACTCCAACAAATTCTTAATCAGACTATCATCAATTGTAAGCATTGAAAGCAAAAGATGTTCCTGCTCTAAATCCTGATTGCCATATTCATATGCTAATTTTTCACATGTATTAATGGCTTCTATTGACTTTTGTGTAAATTTTTGAATATTCATGTTAATCCCTCCTCGTTATTGTTCTATCACTACTATAACACAAGCAATTAGCACTGTAAAGAAGAGAGTGCTAATTCTTTCAAAAATTTATTCATGCATTGTATATTCTTTATCTTCATCAATCAGTTGTAGCATCACATCCGCTATATCCGGGTCAAATTGTGTTCCTTTTCCCTTTTCAATCTCGACCCTAGCAATTTCCTGCGGCAACAAATCTCTATAGCTTCTGTTAGAAGTCATTGCATCATAAGCATCTGCCACACCAATAATTCTTGCAATTTCCGGAATATCAAGACCCACAAGCTTGTCCGGATAACCTCTTCCGTCAAATCTTTCATGATGATAATATGCACCTATTGCAATATCCGGAATTTCTGAAATTTCCTGAAGAATCTTACCTCCAATTCCCGGATGAGTTTTGATTACTTCATATTCCTTGTCAGTAAGTCTTGAAGGTTTATTAATTATCTCGTTAGGTATTCCAATTTTGCCAATGTCATGAAGAAGTGCTGAATACTCCAAAAGTGCAAGTTTCTCACCTTCATATCCCATTCTTTTTGCAATCATAACAGAATATTTTGCAACTCTTGTTGAATGTCCGTTTGTGTATGAATCCTTAGCATCAATTGTATTTGCCAAAGTCCTTACCATCTGAAGTGACATTCTCTCTACACGTTCTTTTTCAGCAATTTCAGCATCTATTGCCTGTTTTTGGTAATAGGAACGTTTATTTCCCTGAAGAACAAGTATTACTACTGTTATACTTAGTATAAAACTAATAATCGTCACAAGCAAAAAATAACTTGCCATATCATCAGCCAAAACATTAGTATACTCAATTATAAAGGATACGGTTTCCCTGTCTACTTCACTTATCTTATCCAAAATCCCCACATCTATCATCTCTGGCATCGCAAACATAGAGTACGAATATACCATCATCATTGTTCCTACGCCTACTAACAAAGCATACTCCCATTTGTATAAATGCCGGTGCTTCATATCCACATTAAATCTATTTCTCCAGTCTTTTCCTAGAAAATAGAACAATATCATTCCCACATAGATAACAACATACAGTATCAACTGATAAATTTTAGTCGCCGTTTCATCCATTTTCAAAAAAACAGTTGGAGACACGATTATAGGATTAAATATTCCATTCATTATTCCCATTGCCCAAATCGCAGTTAATACTCCTAATGCTTTTCTTTTTTTTCTTCCAAGTACCACATTAATAACAATGCTCACTACCATTACAGCCTGTCCCGCAAACTCTGAAAAAATACAGCAAATAATTACTATCGGCATTGTTATAGCATAAAATATCTTCTGTTTTCTCTCTTCCATTTGCGGTTCAAGAAATATATATTTTTCTATTATGATTAACGTCACATACATGAATACTATTTCAAGTATCGACACTATATAAGCCAAAACACCATTCTGCATATTACACCACCAATTTTCTTGTGTTTTCTATCACTTTATTGTAATATTTTAGTATGAATATCGCAAGAAAAAACTATTAAACAGGGTATTTTATGAATAATTATAAGATAATAATTTCCTATGATGGAACAAGATATTACGGCTGGGAACACCAGCCCAACACAGAATTAACAATCCAAGGCAAAATCGAAAATGTTCTAGAAAAGCTAGCCGGCAAACCCGTTGAAGTCATTGGCGCAGGAAGAACTGATGCCGGAGTACACGCCCGTGGCATGGTTGCTAATTTTTGTCTCGATACCAGGCTTAGCACCAGTGAAATCAGAGACTACATGAACCGCTATTTACCTGATGATATTTGTGTATCAGAAGTACATGAAGCCTCCGAGCGTTTTCATAGCCGTTATAATGCATTAGGAAAAACTTACCAATACACGTGCTATTACGGACATCTTAAACCTGTTTTTGACCGCAAATATGTGTACTGTCTTGATAAAGAGCCTGATATCGAAGCTATGAAGCAAGCTGCCGATTTGCTGGTTGGAACACATGATTTTGCAGCCTTTTGTGGCAATCCTAAGATGAAGAAATCCACTGTTCGTAAAGTGGATAAGATTGATATTTGTCGCAATGGTGCATATATAACATTCACCTATCATGGAACAGGCTTCCTACAACATATGATAAGAATTCTTACAGGCACCCTTCTTGAAGTTGGATTCAAGAAACGCACACCTCAGAGCATACCTGAGCTTATAGAAAGCCGCAATCGCTCTCTTTCTGGTCCAACAGCCCCGGCATGCGGATTATGTTTGATTGAGGTGGATTATAATTAGACATAAAATGCCCAATCGCGACTGGCGCGTTGGGCATTTTTGCTTGCTTTTCGCTTCCTATGCCCAATCGTGGCTGGCACGTTGGGCATTTTGGCTTGCTTTTCGCTTCCTATGCCCAATCGTGGCTGGCGCGTTGGGCATTTTGGCTTGTTTTTGGCTTCCTATGCCCAATCGTGGCTGGCACGTTGGGCATTTTGGCTTGCTTTTCACTTCCACTGCCCAATCGTGGCTGGCGCGTTGGGCATTTTGGCTTGCTT
>CAZNUK010000040.1:0-16926 GCA_964576255.1 uncultured Butyrivibrio sp. | reverse complement strand
TTCACTTCCACTGCCCAATCTCGACTGGCGCGTTGGGCATTTTGGCTTGCTTTTCACTTCCACTGCCCAATCTCGACTGGCGCGTTGGGCATTTTGGCTTGCTTTTCGCTTCCTATGCCCAAGCGCGACTGGCGCGTTGGGCATTTTGGCTTGCTTTTCGCTTCCTATGCCCAATCGTGGCTGGCGCGTTGGGCATTTTGGCTTGCTTTTCGCTTCCTATGCCCAAGTGTGGCTGGCGCGTTGGGCATTTTTGCTTGTTTTTGGCTTCCACTGCCCAAGCGCGACTGGCGCGTTGGGCAATCATTTACATAATTTCAAATACAATTGATTACTTTATTTATAAAAACGGCGCAGCAACAAAGGTACTGCGCCAAATCTCAATATTATTTTGTTTTCAAAGAACTAAAATACTTGTTAGTCTCTGACACAACAACTCCGTTAAGTCCCAACACCGCAATAAGGTTCGGTATTGCCATTAATCCGTTGAAAATATCTGCAATGGTCCATACTGCTGATATTGTCATAAATGGTCCAAAGAATACACATGCAATATATGCAAATCTAAATATAAGAATTACTTTCTTCTTATCGCCAACCAAATATTCAAGACATTTTTCACTATAATAGTTCCATCCTAAGATTGTAGTAAATGCAAAGAATACAAGGCAAATCATAAGAAGAAAGGATGCCACTGTATCAGGGAATGGAAGTCCAAGCTGAAATGCCTTAGTGGTAACTGCAACTCCTTCAAGCCCCATATCCCACGCACCGGTAATTATAATAGTAAGTCCTGTCATGGTACATATAACGATAGTATCTATAAACGTTCCAAGCATAGAAACAAGACCTTGCTTAGCCGGGTCATTAGTCTGGGCTGCAGCCGCTGCAATAGGTGCACTGCCAAGACCTGCTTCATTAGAAAAGATGCCTCTTGAGATACCTTTTTGCATTGCTACTATCATAGCACCAAGGGCGCCTCCGGCAACTGCCCTAAGTCCAAAAGCACTTTGAATAATGGTAACAAAAGCTGCGGGAACCTTTTCAATATTCAATACAATAATTATCATTGCAACAACAACATATGTAATAGCCATAAATGGAACAACTACCTGTGCAACAGATGAAATTCTCTTAAGTCCGCCAATTAATACAAGTGCTACACATACTGTTACAAGAATTGCCGCAATAACCACAGTCCATGAATAGTCTCTGCCAAAAACGTTCACTGTCCATGAATTATCACTATCAAAGAAATTATTAACCGCTGATGCAATTCCGTTAACCTGTGAAAAGGTTCCAATTCCAAGAAGTCCTACACACACACCAAGACAGGCAAAAATCTTGGCAAGCCATTTCCATTTATGCCCCAATCCATTTTCAATATAGTAAAACGGACCACCAATAACATGTCCATCCTCTGAAACCTTTCTAAATTTAACAGCCAGAAGACACTCTGAATATTTAGTAGCCATACCAACAAGAGCTGCAATCCACATCCAGAATAAAGCACCCGGACCTCCAGCAACAATTGCGGTAGCCACACCTACAATATTTCCTGTTCCAATGGTTGCCGAAAGAGCTGTACACAAAGCTCCAAAGCTGGATACCTCCCCTGCTTTACTATCCTTGTCCTTGGCAAACATTTTCTTAAAAGCCAAAGGCAGCTTTCTAAACTGAACCGCTTTAAGTCTGAAAGTAAGGAACAAACCAACTATAAGTATAAAAATAACCAGAGGAAGTCCCCACACAAAATTATTAATTTTTCCAAGAATATTATTAATCACGTCAAGCATTGTTTATCTCCTTTAAAAACCGGCTGACTTAATCAGCCGGTTCATTGCTATACATCTAAATCATCATCACTTATATCTACATCCATATCTACATCAAGCTCTTTTTCATCTATTTTAATGTCTCTATAGTCAACATCATATTCACTTGAGTATTTTGAATGTTTCTTACCATTGCCATTACCTGTAAATGTTACAATAAGTATAATCACTACAAAAACCGCCACCGGAATTATTATGTATAAAAGTCTTTTTGTGTCCGGTTTATCACCATCAGAACCGCCATCCTGTGTTCCTCCAGGTGTTGTAGTTCCCGGTGCGGTAGTCGCTCCTGAATCCTCTGAAGGTGCAATAGTGGTAGTCTGTTCAGCGGTTGTCTCCTCTTCACTTTCAGTTCCAAAATATGACACTGAAACATCATCTGCAGAATTAACAGTAAGCCAGATGTCCTTTCCAGCTTCAACATTAATATCCATGGTCTGAATTGCAGAATTATTAGCATTAATAATTATTCCCGTTACCCAATTAGGTAATTCCATTACATATTTTCCTTCGGCAACATTCATTGCCGCTCCCGGCCATTGAGCAAAAACATCTCCCTGCGCAGAATCCCATGCCCATATATATGGAGCTTTCCAATTATCTGGAACACTAACTGTAACCGTAATACCATCTTCCCATTCGGTAGCATTACTATCTCTATACTTCATTTCATATGTTGCATTATCGTTAATAACCAGTTCTACATCTTTTCCATTAACACGTATATCTTCCGTCTGAATACTACCTCCATTGCTAATTATCAAATCCAGATATGATGTGGTTAATGTATATCTATACCAGCCATCTCCATTATCTACCATTGCCATTCCAGGCCATGAATCAAATAAATCTCCCGAAGAATTCCACGTCCATATATATGGTGTTCCCCAATTATCCGGCACCTGAACATATATCGTATAGCTACCTGATGCCGCTACCGGTTTCTCTGCCGGCATCACTAAAAGCGCCATTAGCGCCACCAGCAATACCGCTGCAAATCTTTCAACTATCTTTTTCATATTATACGTACCTCCATATTAATATCACGTAAATTATCTGTATAAATTATATCTCTTTTTTGATTTTTATACAACTTAAACTATTGACTTTTTCTGAAAAAGTCGTATTATTTTTAGTGAATTCTTACTTAAAGATAAATAAGGAGGATACTATGGTTAATCGTTTTGCAGTATTTTGTACACAAATCAACAAAATATCTCATCACATCCAGAGAATTAAGAATCACGAGATGAAGGAATTCAATCTTAAGGGAATACATTGTATGTGTCTTTTCCAGTTGCATCATTATGACAACCAGTTGACACTTACCCAGTTAGCAATCTCCTGCAATGAGGATAAGGCTGCCATATCAAGGGTTGTTTCCCAGCTTACCGCTGACGGATACATTAATCCATCACCTTCTAACAAATACAGAGTGTGCCTTACTCTTACCGAAAAAGGACATGAAGTTGCCGAGAAAATAGACGTTATGGCTGCCAATGCCGTAGAGGCTATTGGTCAGGATATGTCCAATGAAGAACGGGAATTTTTCTACAAAGGACTTGCAAGTATTTCTGACAACATAGAAAAATATCTTAACGACTAAATAATAACAACTCCCTAAAAGAGAACCGTCTCTATTAGGGAGTTATTTTATTTTTAATCAATATCATTATCTAATTGCTGATGAATGCTTTTTCTGGTTGCAGGAAGTTTTTTATAAACCAAATACAATGCCACACCAAGAGCCATTCCACCAACAATATTACCAAGTCCTACAGGAATAATATTGTGTGTAAAAAAAGTGCCCCAGTTAAGATTTGCCAATTGTTCTGCCGTATAACCATAGGTCTCTTTTGCAAGGTCCAAATATTCTGGATTGGTCATTGCCATAATACCGGCAGGAATATAGTACATATTAGCAATGCAGTGCTCCAAGCCACCTACCACGAAGGCAAGGATTGTGAAGAAAATAGCCCATATTTTACCACCTTCTTCTTTGGCTGCACCTGCCACAAATACTGCGCCACATACAAAAATGTTACACATAACACCTGAACAAAAACCCTCTAAGAATGTCATTGATGTCTTGGCATAAGCAACCTTAATGGTATATGCTCCTAAAAGTCCTGATGAAAAATCATACTGTCCTGAGAAAAATATCAGAACCACAACCAGCATTGCTCCGATAAGATTACTGAAAAATACAACCACAAGAGCTCTAAACATATGTCTAGCCTTAAATCTGCGGTCTACCACACCCAGAATCATAAGACAATTTCCGGTAAATAATTCTCCCCCAACAAAAACAATCATCATCAAACCAATCGGGAACACAAGACCTGTAACAAGTCTTATTACGCTCACATTAGTAAACGCATGAGCACCAACACTACTTACTGCTGCACCTCCTGCAATGAATATACCCGCAAGAATTCCAAGAAGTATCATTCTAAGAGTTCCTGTGCTGGCTCTTCGCTCCTGCACGTGTATGGTTTTTTCCAAAACCTCCGAAGGTTTATTCATCAAACTCATCAATTCAACTGTCATCAACGCACCTCTTATTTTTTATAAAATTTCCTCAATAAAAATTGTTCTTTCCTGAGCCAAATCAACTATCTTATCTTCGGTAATCGGTCTGTTTACACGATTGTAATACACCTTAACCACCGGTCTTGGGCCTTCATTCTGACGAATATTTGCTACGATTCCCACCTCTTTGGTAGAAAGCTTTACAACCTCTCCCAGAGGATAAATTGGAATGTTATTAACGAATGCCTGAACCACATCGTAGTCGTAGTAAATACCACTTGCACCATATAATGCCTCTATCGCCATGTAAGCAGGAGTTTTTTTGTAATAAATCTGCTCTATGTAGTCAGTACATACAGAAACGATTCTGGCTGAAATCGGAATTTCTTCCCCCTTAATTTCCTTAGGATATCCTGAACCATCCCATCGCTCATGATGAGACTGAATACATTCCGCAATTTTTCTTGGGATATTATTCTGAACTGCAAAATAATATCCATATGTAGGATGCTCCCTAAAAAGCTGCTCCTCCTGCGGTTTCATAGTTTCCATACCGATAAGGGCGGGCATTTCACACAAGCCAATATCGTGTAATAAAGCGCCTGAAATACATACAACTATATCCTCAAGACTTAAATCCATACATCCGGCTACAATTCCGCTAAGAACAGATGCTCTTATACTTGATTCATACAAAAATCGGTTATTAACAATCTTTAATTCCATAAGCTGGGAAAGAATTTTCTCATTGCGGGCAATCTGCTGAATAATTACTTCAAGCTGTCTGGCTATTTTGATTACTTTGTCATTCTTATTGGCTTCCGGTCTTGACGGACATGTCTTCTTAAGATATGACTTAAAATCCTTAATAAGCGACTCTGCTATTTTATCTATAGGTGTGATAAAAACAGTGTTTCTATCCGCAACCTCAACCCACTCAATATTATATTCTTTTAGTTTTTCAATATTTCTAATACTTAATGTAGTATTAGACGAAAGTAAGCATTGTTCATTATCCGGGCAGACCACCGCCTTTTCAAGTCTCATTCCCGGTTTTACTTCATTAATTGTAATTTTCATGAAACCCTCCAATACTGATTATGCAAAATAATTATATAACCCTATTACAAATACCACCAAAATAATAATTGGCAGCACATAGCTGCAATATATTCTCATACCATTTCTGATTTTGAGACCCTTGCCTTCATTAGCTTCCTGTGTAAAATTATTCCAACCCCAGCCATATTTGCTGGTGCAAAACAGCACAAAACAAATCGAACCAATCGGAAGAATAATATTGCTTACAATAAAATCTTCCAAATCCATTATATTACTTCCTTCACCAAACGGCTTGATAAAATCCAGTACATTAAATCCTAATGCACATGGTAATGATAAAACCAACAATAAAATACCATTAATCAGACAAGCTCTTTTACGGCTCCAGCCAAACATATCCATTGTACTTGCAATAATTCCTTCAAATACTGTAAGCACCGTTGACAGAGCGGCAAATGATAGGAATATGAAGAACAAGCTTCCCCAAAAACGGCCACCGGCCATATTGTTAAAAATTGCCGGAATAGTTTTGAAAATCAGGCTTGGTCCACTGTTAACTTCCACTCCATACGCGAAACATGCAGGAAAAATAATAAGTCCGGAAGAAAATGCAACAAAGGTGTCCAGAATTGCGATATTAACTGACTCACCCATAAGAGTTCTTTTTTTGTCAATATAGCTTCCGAAAATGGCCATTGCACCCATTCCCAGACTCAGTGTGAAAAAAGACTGGTTCATGGCGGCAACTATAACATTAATAATTCCTACTTTTTTAATCTGTTCCACATTAGGAAGCAGATAGAATTTAATTCCCTCAGACGCACCCGGCATAAAAAAGCTTCTGATTGCAAGAACAATCATAATTATTATTAAGACTATCATCATAACCTTGGTAATTTTTTCCAATCCATTCTGCAAACCAAATGAACATACCAAAAAACCTACAATGACAACAATTACCATAAAAGCAACCATACTCCACGGGTCTGCCAGCATATCATTATAGTACTGGGAAATCCCCTCCGTATCAAGGCCTACAAAATCGCCCTTAGCAGTTCCTATGAAATACTTAAGCATCCATCCGGAAACAGAAGTATAAAACATCATCAAAAGATAGTTTGCTATCACTGCAACTTTACCATGAATGTGCCATTTGCTCCCCTTTGGCTCCAGCTCATTATACATTAACGCCGGACTTTTTCTGCTGGCTCTACCGATAGAAAACTCCATAGTCATTACCGGAATTCCCAGAATCGCCAAAAAGAACAGGTATATTAATACAAAAATCCCACCACCGTTCTGACCTGCCATATATGGAAATTTCCATACATTACCGATGCCAATTGCACAACCGGCACTAAGCAAAATAAAACCAAGACGGCTTCCAAGTTTCTCTCTTTCCACTAAACCGTACCTCCTCATTCAAGCCAAAATACGCATTCATAATTATATCATAAATTTGGTTAAGTGTCATTAAATTTTCTTTCCAATCTATGGAAACTATTATTGTCGATTTTTATCAAATAATTGGTGACAAAATATAAATGAATTGATATAATTGATATGTCTACATTGATTTAAAAAGGATACTATAATATGACAATAAATTTTTATGCCATTTTGTTATTATTATCTATCGTTAACCTGATTACGCTGGTAATAATAGGCCGAAAACAGAATATTTCCCTATACCTATTAATTTTCGGTTCTATAACCGTAAGTATTATGGGCTCATATATTATTTCTACAGCAATGGTTTTGGACGCAGCCCTTGTAGGTCATAAGCTGGTATATGCCGGTGGAGTTTTTACACCTTCACTTTTACTGCTGGGTGTCGCCAAATTATGCAAAATCCGCATTCCTAAGCCTTTTTCCATTGGCCTCGTTGTGTACAGCGCTATTGTTTTGTATTTTGCATACAATGTCGGGGCGCAGACCCTTTATTATGAAAGTGTAACCTTAGAGACAACCAGCAATATGTCCTACCTTGTTAAGGAATATGGACCGGCACATATTTTGTACCCACTACTTCTTATTGGCAATGTACTAGGTATTGCAGGGCTTGTAATATATTCCCACATCCGGAAGAAAAACGTATCACGCAAAGTTTCTGTTTGTTTTATTGCTATGGATATAATTTCAATTGCACTTTATTTTATCCAAAAGTTTTTTGACATACCTTTTGAGCTTTTTAACATTGCTTTTATTCTGGATGAATTAGTTATAATTATCCTGATAAGAAAAATCGGAATGTATGAAGTGTCAGAAAGCATTGCAACTTCAATTGAAGAAAACTCAACCTATGGCTACATTGTTTTGGATAGCAAGCTAAGATATATGGGTTGCAATAACACAGCCCAGATTTTCATACCGGAAATTAAGGAAATGAAAATTGATTCACGCATTAATGAAAATGAAACACCAATTTTATATAACAAATTCAAGCGTTGGCTGGAATGTCCTGACAAGAATTATTCTTGTTCCCTTGAAATTAACGACAGAATTTTAAGATGCACAACCAAGGATCTTTTCCATGGCAGTCGTCGCAACGGAATAGGTTATTATATAGAGCTTATTGACAACACACAGCAGCAAAAATATATGCAGCTGATGAATAGCTACAATACTACTTTGGAAAATGAAGTTGCCGAAAAGACCGGTAGAGTCGAGATGCTTCAGGACAAACTGATACTTGGAATGTCTGATATGATTGAAAGCAGGGACAGCAATACCGGCGGTCATGTTAAGCGAACCAGCCTGGCAATCAGAATTTTCACGGATGAACTTCAAAGACATACTGCACAATACGGAATTAACGAACAGTACCTTAAGCACGTAGCCAAGGCCGCCCCAATGCATGATTTAGGAAAAATTGCTGTGGATGACAGAATTTTACGCAAACCGGGCAAATTCACTCCTGAAGAATTTGAGGAAATGAAAACCCACTCCGCAAAGGGTGCCAAAATCGTATCCCAGCTTTTAGAAGATGTTGATGATAAAGAATTTTATGAAATAGCGGTTAATGTGGCTCATTACCATCACGAAAAATGGAATGGTCAGGGCTATCCATGTGGTCTTGCCGGTAAATCAATCCCTCTTGAAGCCAGAATTATGGCTCTGGTGGATGTTTTTGATGCTTTGGTTAGTAAACGTTGCTACAAGGAGAAAATGAATTTCGATGATGCCTTTAACATTATTGAACGCTCCCTTGGCACTCATTTTGATCCTGACTTAGGAGAGCTTTTCTTAAAATGTAGGATACGTTTAGAAAATTTTTATATAGGAATAGAGGAGAACGAACATGAGTAAACTCAGAATCAAATGCCCACAGTGTGGTATGGTACAGGATATTGAAGGAGCAGTGCCTTGCAGCAGTTGTCAGACACTTCTTACACCTCATCCTGCAACAGTAAGTGTGTATCGTAAGGGAAGCCCTGTTGGTGCAATGATGGGATATGGCGTATATATTGACGACCAGCCATTCGGACATATTGCAGCAACTGAATCTGTTACTTACAGCCTCCCATATGGAGAACACAAATTCCATATGACTTGCGGTGCTACAAGAAGATGCAAAGATATGGTAGTTACTTTAAGCCCTGAATTTTCTGCGGGATATTTAAGAGCTGCTATCAAATCAGGATTTTGGAGCAATACAATTCTTATTGACCCAGTGAAACCTGAAGAATTTCCAAAAAAATAATAAATGTCGGCTGGGAATATAATATCCCAGCCGTTTTTCACCACATCACTTTAGCCCTCAAAGCACTCCGCGACTTTTTTAAGTAAATCCCTAATCTCCAAATGCTGAGGACAAATCTGCTCGCATTTTCCACATCCAATGCAGTCAGAGGCTTTTCCGTGATTTATGGTATGTACATTATTGTAATTGTAATCCTGATTCCAATCATTATGAATCATCTTGGCATTATAGCATGCAAAAAGGTCCGGGATAGAAATCTTCATAGGACATCCGTCAACACAATATCTGCAAGCCGTACAAGGAATCATACTCTTTGATTTAATAATGTCGCACACCTTATGCACGGCTTCCATCTCCACATCTGAAAGTGGCTGAAAGTCCTTCATATAGCTTAAATTATCAAGCATCTGCTCCATATTACTCATACCGGACAGCACCATAGCAATTCCCTCAAATCCAGCAGCAAATCTGATTGCATAGCTGGCAACACTGCCATTATCCAGTTCTTCCAAAACCCTCTTGGCATTAGCGGGAAGATTAACCAGGGTTCCTCCCTTAACAGGCTCCATAACAATAATAGGCTTATTGTATTTTCTGCATACCTCATAGCACTTTCTGCCTTCCACTTCAGGGTCTTCATAGTCCACATAATTAAACTGAATCTGTACCACTTCAATTTCCGGATATGTTGTAATAATATGCTCAAGCACCTCTGCACTATCGTGAAATGAAATTCCTACGTGACGAATTTTTCCTTCTTTCTTCAATTCAAAGGCTGTCTCATACGCATTACAACGTCTATATTTTTCAAAATTTCTGCCATCCTGGGCATGCATAAGATAAAAATCAAAATACTCCACTCCACAGGCTTTTAGCTGTGTTTCCAGAAATGGTCTGATGTCCTCTTTGCTGTCAAACAAATTATCCGTAAGCTTATTAGTAAGAATATAGCTTTCTCTTGGATAGCGCTTCACAAGACATTCACGAATTGCAATCTCACTTTTGCCACTAATATAGCCGTGGGCTGTATCAAAATAATTGAACCCCTGCGCCATAAACTCATCCACCATTTTACAGGTATGTTCATAGTCCACTTCCTCTCCAATCATAGGAAGTCGCATCATACCAAAACCGAAATTTTTTTTAACCTCGTTAAAATAAATATTACTCATAAATTACCCCAATAACTGCCAAATAATCATTGCAATCCAGAAAATACAATAGAGAATCATTCCCACATTAAGAATAATTGTCTTAAATCTCTGACCTTTTTCAATAACAACTTCACCGGCTTCAAGCTTGAATTTTCTCTTATTAACAAAGAACATAACAATTCCTGCTATCACCATGCCCATAAGAATCATTGCGTACACCACGAACACAAGAAGTCCTATTGCATTTTCCTTAAAAAATGTCATTAATGCATCCGTATTAAGTTCTCCACTCATTAACTCCATTAATTCAAAGTAATTACTGATTTCCAACATAATAGAGCTTAAAAATCCGCCAATAAAGTTCAAAATCATATGAAGTATAATTGTGTATTTAATATTTCTTGTCTTAACATAGATAAAACCAAAAATCACACCAATCATAAATGCATATGCAAACTGATTAAGATTACCATGGAACAGTCCAAATGTAAGACCTGAAAGCACTATTGAAACACCCTCCCCATAGCCAGCAGTTCTGTCAATAATAAACTTTCTAAATAACAACTCTTCCATAATCGGTGCAGCTATAACAACAATCAGTAAATTGGTCCATGGACTGATTTGACTGGTTAAATTAAGCATTACATTTTCAACTTCACTTTGTTTAATAGCTCCGATAATAGTTGTTATTATTGTACCAATATAATTACATATATAAGTTGCCGCATAACATATCAAAAACGCAATAAGAATATGCGAAACTTTCATTTTCTTCTTCTCAGTAGAAATATTAGTCGGTATTCTTTTAAAAACAAGAAAAGTAAGTGGATACGCAACAGCATACGTAGCTAACATACAAGTAATAAAATACAAATCATTGTTATTATATATAACAGGGATTTTCGCGGTTATTAATTGGGCAAGAATCTGGACACCATTGATTAGTAATGTTCCAATGAACATAGCAAGTCCGATTCTTGAAAAATGTTTTCTGTTTGTTTTAATTTCTGTGATTTCCATTTATATTCCTCCACAACTCTTATTTTCCCACATATTTAGAAGCCATTTTGCTACCCCATCCTCATTATTGGATGAAATTACTCCTGTAGCAATTTTTTTAACTTCTTCCACTGCATTAGCTACTGCATAACATTCATCAGATATCTGAAACATTGGTATGTCATTAATTGCATCTCCAAAACTTACTACTCTGTCACAATTCAGAATTAGCTTAAGTTTATCAATTGCATTCGCCTTAGTTGCCATAACCGGCATAATTTCAAGCCAATATTCATCATTATAGATATCCTGCTGAAAGGTTACCCTGTAGTTCTCATTCTCCTTAATGGCATCATACAGGGATTGAAGCTCTTCTTTTTCCCCGATAAAAGTAAAATAAAAGACCTCACCATCATACAGACACATATCATCAGTAAGCGGTCGCAATCTTCGGTCTCCACTTCTGCTGTCCAGATATCTCTGTACCCCTTCATTAACCCTATTAGAATTGTAGGAAACCTTTTCAGTTCCCTCCACAAAAGAATACACCAGAGGATTACAATTATGCTCTTTGGCGATTCCCTTAATGTAACAAATTTCCGGTTTGGTAAAACCTTCGGAAGCCAGGACTTTTCCCGTGGCCGCATCAAAGATAAACGCTCCGTTATAGGCAATAACAGGAATCTTAGTGGTAAGGCCCTTAGTTACCACAGAAGCGGACACCAAAGACCTTGCGGTGGCATATGTAAATAACATTCCCTCTTCTACCATTTTATTGATGGCTGCTATAGTAAATTCACTAATCTGTACATCTGAATTTAAAAGTGTTCCATCCAAATCTGTAACATAAAGTGTGGTCATATCTTTCACTCTATCAGTCCTCTCAATAAAATATCATAGCACATAAGTCCCAAATTTTCATCACAATTATCATATTTATACATAAAATATTGTAAAAAGGACTTTTTTATGGAAGACCTTACACAAAGTCAACTTCTTACATCCAACCTGTTAAGACACAACCCAAGTGCAATGGCATGGATAAATGGTAGCAAAACTTACCCTGAATTAAATGGACTGGCAAGTTTTTATGACCTGCCATCAAGCGGTACAATTATCAGTGTGGAAATTCATGGATTGCCTGACAACGGCAGTTCCAATTTCTATGGAATGCACATACACGAATTTGGAGATTGCACTCCTCCTTTTGATAAAACCGGCAGTCATTATAATCCGACAGGAGTATCCCACCCTTATCACGCAGGGGATTTGCCCCCACTTCTTGGTAACAATGGTTATGCATGGATTGCTTTTTACGACAGCAGATTTCAGGTCAAAGATATCTTAGGAAAATCAATCGTCGTACACAGTATGAGAGATGATTTTAAAACCCAGCCCGCCGGCGATTCCGGAGTAAAAATTGGGTGCGGAGTGATACGATAACCGCTCCTGTATATAGAAAAAATCCAGTGGCTTGTCTTAATCCACAAGCCACCGGAGAATTAAATATCCTCATCTTGATTTTTGTCATAATTTATAGCATAATTTTATCATCATAAAACAAAGGAAATATTATATGTTAACTACACCAACTCCCTCTGACATTCCGGCTCTAAAAACTATATGGCATAATGTTTTCGGCGACGACCTGGCAGATATTGATAGATTTTTCCAGACATTATATGCGAATAAAAACACACTGATATGGAAAGATAGTGATAAGTTAGTCTCTATGCTGTATATGTTGCCATATGAACACAATGTATACCTATACGCCCTCGCCACACTGCCGGAGTATCGTGGATGTGGCATAATGAAAAAGCTTATTAACGAGGCTTGTCAAAGAGCCGCAAAGCAGGGTGCCAAAGGCGTGTTTTTAATTCCTGCAGAGGGTATGGAAACATATTACGAGCGATTTGGTTTTGCTCTATATAATGGTAGAGAGCTTGATAAAAACAGACCTCCTGCCACAGATTATGAAATGCAAATTCAGGATTTTGTAGAATATCTTGATGAAACTTTTATCCCCGAAACTATTATGGCAAAGGATTTCGGTGGATTTAATATTAAAGAATTATTTGGTTATATACCTTTTTAAACTTAGCAAGGATGAAATACTATGAATTTTATAAGCTTATGCGATGCAGACTTTAATATGATTAAGGAATATACTAGAAAAGCTAACACCCGCAACTGCGAATTTTCAATAGCAAATGTGTATTTATGGAATGACGATGTTAACCTTAAGGTAGCCCTTGTTGACAACATATTGGTGTATAGACTTATAACCAATGGCAAAGCAATCTACTCCCCTATCCTGATTCCTACGGATGTTGTTAGTTTTATTGACAAGCTGGAAATGGATGCAAGAGAGAATAATTGTGAGCTTATAATTAACAACATATCGGAAACCGATGTGGAAAAAATACGCATAGAATGTGGTGAGCCTTTTGACTATAATTACGACAGAGCTGATTCTGATTATATATATCTTGTTAGCGAGCTTATTACTTTAAGCGGTCCTAAGCTTCATTCTAAGAAAAACAATCTGAATAAATTCCTTAAAAATAACGAATTTGTATATGAGACAATTAACAATACCAATATTAAAGAATGTCTTAAAATGGCATGGCTTTGGAAAGAGTGTCGCCCATATAATACTGATTATGAAGAAGAATATGAGATTCTAAAAATAGCTTTTTCGGATTATGACAAATACGAATTTATTGGTGGATTAATCCGCATAGATGGAGAAGTTGTTGCTTTTTCCTTCGGAGAGACCTTAAGTGAAGATACCTTTGTAACTCATTTTGAAAAGGCATTTGACGATATCCCCGGTCTGTATCAGGCAATTAATCAGCAATTTGCCGCCAACACTATTTCCCGTTTCACTTATGTAAATCGGGAAGACGACTTGGGAATTGAGGGCATCAGAAGAGCAAAACTAGCCTATAAACCGGTAATTTTATTAGATAAATACTATTTGATGCGAAAAACGGAGGGTGTATGATGTACACCTTCCGCATTTTATTAGTATTGTGTTATGTTCCCCTCCATGTCAAACAATGTAGTATATGTGGCACTTGATTTCTTATTTCTTATATCAGGCTTCTTAGGTTCTATATTAATTTCCTCTGTATGTACCAGATGCTTTTCCTCTTTAACACTCTCCGTCTTAACATCATCTGTTCCTAAAAAACTTTCTATGTCAAAATCATAGGCATAACGATTTTTCTTATCATCTGTACCCATATGTACCACCTCCACCTTACTAATTTTATCATATATTCATTACATCAACTATTATTAAATCTTTAAGATTTTCTTAACTTCAAATCAGTGCTGCCACAATTACAAAGCCCACAATAGTTATGAGACAATACAGGGACGTTGTGGTTGCTATATACTGATTAGCTTTTTCATCTTTCACATAATTTGTCGGATTAAAATTAGGTGCAGAAAGGAAATAAATCAAAAATGCAACAAGCATATATCTGTCAAGTCCAACCTGTTTCATAATCAGCAATACGACTCCCAAAAGCATCATTTGCACAATCAATCTGACAAAAACAGTTTTTAAAACTTCCTTAAGAAGTTCTTTTTTCAAGGTCAGACTATACCCTACACAAATCAGAATCAATGCTGAAACCGGCGCTACAATAATATCCTTAATGCTTACATACACAGATGCCATGGATGTAGTCAAAAACTTATTCATAAGTCCTGTTGTTCCAAGTATGAGCCCCAAAATCAGGCAAATAAAAGACGGTGTCTTAATAGCGTTAATTGCTAATCTCTTAATGCTAAATGTCTCTCCTCTGTCCACTAACTGTAACAGACCTATATACACGCCAAACACGAATACACAAGCTGCCAAATCTACAATTACAATATTAGAGAAGTTCTCCACTCCACACAAGCTCTGATACAAAGGATAACATAACATTCCACCTTCATAAGCTGTTACTAAAAATGGATAATATTTTCTAAAAGGTTCCGGTATAATTCTCTTGGTCAGATATCCCACTGCCAAAGCAAGTACCATAGCGCCAAGCATCAGTCCAAAAACAATTACTGTTCGCATATTATATTCTGCTACAGAAACAGCATAAAATACCAGAACAGGAATTGCGATTCCGGTTATATATTTCTTAATATTAACTATTCCTTCTTCCTTAATAAATCCGGTTATTTTACATATATATCCTATTACCAGCATTACAATAACTGGTGCAATTATGCATAATGTATCCACTGACAACACCTCTTTAAATTTATTAACATAATTATACCAATCTTTCATTAAAAGTGCTATAATACAATTAGTGTTTACGTGACAAATATTGGGAGGTATTTTATGGCTTTACAAGAAGATTTGAGAGCTCAGCTTATTAAACAATTTCCAGCTGATGTTATCCTTATGAAAAATGATTTAGCGGAAGATTATTATGCGTGTCCCACATGTAAGCGTCATATTGCAATGAGCAATGAGAAATGTCCATCATGTGACCAGATGCTTAAATGGGATAGCATTCGCAAAAAAGAAATGGAGCAACAGGGAGTTAAGACTGCAACCCTTAAGTTTGAAGTACCGGGGGATTTTACCAAGTCCAACTGCAGAAAATGTCCAATTTCTTACATTACTAAGAGCGACAAGGAAAGCATATATGAATGCCCATTAGGCAAGAGAAATAATTGTCCATTGGTGATTTCATAGAGAATTTTAAAGCGCACATCAATCGCGATGTGCGCTTTTATATGACTTTTTAGTCTTCAATTAATCTAAGTCCGGCTGTATCCGTTACAGGTAATGAGAACACAATGGATTTAGCTTTACTGTCAAGTCCTGCATTCTGAATTATAGCCTGCATAATACTATTTTTCTGTTCCGTTCTGGCTACAATGTATAAAATTTCTTTCTCTGCCGCAATGGATACACCTAAAAATTTCTCTGCTGCCGCCTGACCTGTACCCTTGGCGTGAATTACTGTTCCACCATATGCACCTGCCGATCTGGCAGCATCCATAATTAATTCTGTATAGCCTTGTTCAGCAATAACAACAATAAGTTCATGTGCTGTATTCTTCAATTTGGATTCCTCCTCTTTCTGATAATTCTCATTCTCAATAAGATAATTCAAGGTTTTTCTACCACCAATGCTACTTAATGGTGTGACGAATGAAATACCTCCTCCGGGAGCATCAATTTTGAGTTTCTTTTCAAGCTGTTTTTTGATATCCATCCATGATTGTTCTTCAACAATGGCAAATGAAACTGCTTTTTCCCTAGATTCAAGTCCAAGGTAATCCAGTATTTCACTAGCAGCAGTACCAAAACCCAAGGTAAGATGCATAACATTCGTATTGTTTTCTTTGAACAAATCAATATATTTATTTACATCTTTTCTATCCACAATAGTGGTCATTAAATACAAACTTCCCATATTTGCCTCGTTTCTATAAAATTACAATTCAATAATTTCCATATCATCAGATGCAACCGTTGTATCCGCAGTCTGAATTGCCGTCTTGTGAAGCTGACGTTCTTTGACTCTGAATATCAATCCCATTATCTGGATTGTAATAAGCGGTGTCATAGCTACCATTGCAACAATACCAAATGCATCTGTGATAATATTACCAC
>CAZNUK010000039.1:0-21534 GCA_964576255.1 uncultured Butyrivibrio sp. | reverse complement strand
CGCCACAATCGCATCCTCTTTCTCCTCCGGACACTGAGGTTGTCTGCTATCTTCCGATTTCGGCAAGTTATAATTCTCCCCAACCTCTATTCCACACTTTCTTTTTATCTATGAAATATACAGACTAGAGACTTTCAACCCATGCTCCTTTAAGACATAATCCTTAATCTCCGCATAAGTCGCCTTACTCTCTGCCGAAGTCAAATCCAGCTCATCCAACTCTAATTCCACTTCAATATAATCATCCGGCTTTTGTTGGGACAAGAGAACAACCGTCTCAACGTGTGTCGTTCCCGGGAACATGTCCACGCAGCACGCCTTCACAACCTTATATCCCCTCTCCTGAAAAATCTCCAAATCTCTTGCAAGACTTGTTGGTTTGCAGGACACGTACACAATGTTCTCCACGCCAAAATCGATAATCTGGCCGATTGCCTTTGGATGAATTCCGTCACGAGGCGGGTCCAGAATAATGATGTCCGGCTTGTCCTTCAAATCACCAATAACCTTTAATACATCACCGGCGATAAATTCACAGTTGCTAAGGCCGTTAAGTCCGGCGTTAACCTTGGCCGCTTCCACTGCCTCCTCAATGATTTCCACACCCACAACCTTCTTGGCAACAGGTGCCAGAATCTGGGCGATAGTGCCAGTACCGCTATATAAGTCAAAAACAGTCTTGTTATCCACACTTCCCACATAGGAACGCACCTTATCATACAGCACTTCTGCTCCAAGGGAGTTGGTCTGAAAGAAGGAAAAAGGTGTGATTTTGAAACGAAGTCCCAAAAGCTCCTCTGTAATATAATCTCTTCCGTAGAGAATTTCCGTGGAATCATTAGCCACCACATCTGCCAATGAATCGTTAAGTGTATGCAACACGCCTACTAATGTACCTTCATAATTAATTTCCGATAAACACTTGGCGTAATCTGCCAAATCCACCTGCAGCTGGGTAGTAGTAACCAAATCCACCAGAATCTCTCCGGTCTTCTTGGCTTTTCTTACCAGAAGATGTCTTAAATAACCCTCATGACGCATTTTATGATAAAATGGATAGCCCTTTGATTCAAAATACTTATTGGTCACCACAAGAATTTTTCTAAAATCCTCGTCCACAATCTGACACTCAGAAACAGTTACCACATCATAGAAACTGCCTCTTTTATGCATTCCAAGAGCAAGTGGGCCATCCTTTTCTTCATCACCGAAAGAGAATTCCATTTTGTTACGGTAGCCCTCTGTAATAGGACTTCCTGTTATGCCTTCAAATTCATAATCGGAGCACACTGCATCCAGAATTTTCTTGACCTGCTGTTCTTTCATATCAAGCTGGGCTTCATAGCTCATGCTCTGATATGTACAGCCACCGCAGACTCCAAAATGCTCGCAAATCACTTCTGCATTTTCAAAACCCGATTTTGACACAACTTTAAGAAGGCGGCCTTCACATCTGCCACCTTTTTTCTTGTTAATCTGAAATTCAACTGTCTGACCGGGTATGGTGTTTTTGACAATCACCTTTTCCCCTTCACATTCAACTATTCCTTTGTTAGGGAAATCAACTCTAGTTACCTTTCCCTGATATATTTCTCCCTTTTTCATTGTTATCTCCCGAAGTTATTTTTTAATTCTAATGAACAATCCCCAGAAACAGCATACTATACCTGTCAAAATAAAAGCTACAACGCCAATCCACTCAATAGCCATTAATTTCTCTTCAAGAACTATAGTGGAATTAAGCATTATAACCACTACCAAAAGTATGCCTCCCACTGCTGCCAAAATCTTGGATGCCAAGAGCTGTGGCTTAATAATAAGCATAATAATTCCTGCAATTGTCGGCACAAATACCAACAACACCCACCACCATTTCCATACTCCTGTCATTTCTAAAAAGCTTGAGGTAATGTTGGTCTTGGATATAAAATAACCGACCCCTACTGCAATTAAAATCAATCCTATTACTACTTTTAAAAATTCATTCCTCGCTTTGGTATTCATGCTTCAACCTCCGTACCTTACTCCTATGTATATCTATACAAACGAAAAGCGGGGCAAACCCCGCTATTTTCACTTATTATGCTTCGAAGTCATCCTCGAAATCATCAAAATCATCTTCCAGATCCTCAAGATAATCCGGTTTAAAATATCTGTAAAGAGCATATGCAATACCAGCAACTGCAACAATAACTCCAATTACAGCAAATACCTTAATTGCGGTATTCTTCTTCTGTGGTGCTCCCACAATAATAGGCTCTGAATCTAAACAATCACACATCTTTCTCATAGTGGTCATCCTTTCTATAATTAGTATACACTCTTATAACTATTCTCATTTTATCACAGAAGTATTCATTTTGCCACACAAAAATGCCTAAATCCTAGTTAATTTTGCAAAGGACGCAAACATTTTTTTGGTTCCTGCCGAATCAAATTCCACAGTTACCTCATAATCCCTGCCACCTGACACAATGCTTTTAACTGTACCCTCGCCAAACTTAATATGTTTGACTCTGTCACCTTCGGAATAATCGATATTCTGGTTTGCTGATGGCTTTTTGTCAAAAACACCCTGCGCAATAATATCTTTCTGATAAGAACGAAAAGCTGTCTGTCCCGGCTGTCTTGGTGGAAGATTAAACACATCCTGAACCGGCTTAAAAGAGCTTTTTACGCTCTGACCTGCCACAACCATATATTCTTTTGGAATTTCATTAACAAATCTGGATACCCTGTTAAGCTGAGTTTCTCCTCGCACCATTCTTCGCTTGGCAGCTGTCATCACCAGATGCTCCTTAGCTCGTGTGATCCCCACATAGCACAGACGTCTTTCCTCCTCAAGCTCGTCCGCGCTTCCCTCTGTAATGGACATATAGCTTGGGAAAAGCCCATCCTCCATACCACTTATATACACAACCGGGAATTCCAGACCCTTGGCGCTGTGAAGAGTCATAAGAGACACCACATTATTCTCTGAATCCATATTGTCAATATCAGCAACCAATGCAACCTCCTCCAAAAATCCAGACAAGGTTGGAAAATCTTCGCTTTCCTCGTACTGTGTTGCTTTGGATATTAATTCATCAATGTTAAGGCGTCTCTCTTTGGCATCCTCCGGAGAATCATTATCCTCAAGATATGCCATATAATCAACCTTGTCTAATAACTCTTCAATTAACTCCTTAATTGAATATTGGCTGAGGTTATTTCTAAATTCCTTAATAAGTGCAACAAAAGGTCTTATCTTCGCCGCAGCTCTTGACACCGAAGGAATATCATCCGCACCCATAAGTGCTTCAAAAAATGTTATATCATGCTCATAAGCGTAGGTCTGGAGCTTATCCATGGTGGTTGCACCAATTCCTCTTTTTGGCACGTTAAGAATTCGTCTTACCGCTAAATCATCTCTGGCATTATCTATTGTTTTAAGATACGCAAGCACATCTTTGATTTCTTTTCTGCCGTAGAAATTCACCCCTCCGTATATTCTGTAAGGAATATTTTCCATAAGGAGTTTTTCTTCCAAAACACGGGACTGGGCATTGGTTCTGTACAAAACAGCACAATCCTTATATTCATATTCCTCTGCCTTACTTAAAATATCCGCCGCAATTCCTCTTGCTTCCTCAAATTCGCTGTCATATACCGAAAGCTTAATTTTCTCTCCGCCATTTTTATCAGTCCACAGACTCTTATCCTTACGACCCTCATTATTTCTGATAACGGAATTCGCCGCATCCAGAATATTCTGGGTTGAACGGTAATTCTGCTCCAGTTTAATAACTGTTGCGTCAGGAAAATATTGCTCAAAATTCAGGATGTTCATAATGTTAGCACCTCTGAATTTGTATATGGACTGGTCATCATCGCCCACAACACAGAGATTTCTGTTAGCTGACGCCAAAAGATGAATAAGCTTAAACTGCGCCGTATTGGTATCCTGATACTCATCTACCATTATGTATTTAAATCTGTCCTGATATGACTTTAACACCTCCGGCTCCTTATTAAAAAGTTCAACCGTAAGATTAATAATATCGTCAAAATCCACTGCATTATTCTTTTTAAGCTGCTCCTGATATTCCCTGTACACCTCGGAAATTCTCATTTTATGATAATCTCCGCCACTCTTCTGATACATTATATCCGGCGTAATAAGTTCATCCTTAGCTTTGGAAATCTCGGATAAAAGCATACGCTCTTTGTATTTTTTGGTGTCTATATCAAGATATTTGCACACATCTTTGATAACATTCTTCTGGTCATCTGTATCATAGATTGTAAAATTAGTGTCGTAACCAAGCTTGTCTATATATCTACGAAGAATTCTTACACAAGCCGCATGAAAGGTCATTATCCATGCAGAATCCGCCCCCAGACAGGTGAGCTTGTCCACTCGCTCCTTCATCTCTTTTGCCGCTTTGTTGGTAAAAGTAATAGCAAGGATGTTGTAAGGATTAACCTCTTTTTCCTCAATTAAATATGCAATTCGATGGGTAATCACGCCGGTCTTACCGGAGCCTGCCCCTGCTAAAATAAGAACAGGGCCTTCTGTTGTAAAGACCCCTTCTTGCTGTCTGTCATTTAATCTGTCATATATACTCATTGTTAGAATATCCTTTTAAATTATGAATTCATTTTTTCCCAGACATTTTCCGGATAACTAAAGCTCTGGATACTAAAGTTAGTAATGGAAATTCCATCCCTGTTAAGCTTCATATCCAAATCCTCTCTGATTCCACTTGCAATCTTTTCTGAATTTTCCTGAAGATTAAAAATATCCTTACCTTCTCTCGATATCCATTTCATAAGGAGAGGTGACAATTCCGAAATAACTCTGTCCCTAATATCTGACACCCTGTATTCTGAGTTAATTCCTGCAACCTTGTCAATTAAATCAATATAATCCGATACCTTACAATTAAAGGTTCCGCATGCACGAATAGGAATTCCTCCCGGCATATCAGGAGTCTTAATATATACAGGATTAAAGGTTCCCCACTTTACTGTAAATTCCTTGGTGTTAACAAAAAGCACTTCCGCTCTCATTCCGCTTCTAAAGCCAAACTTAAAGCCCTTCAAAGTAGATAGAAACGGAGTAATATCTGATTCTATATCATAGGTTCCTTCGTCCTTAAAAATCCCTTCTATTCTGCCATCAGCAAGAAAAATAGCATCCTGACCCGCCTTAATTACCAGCTTGCTACCTCTCTTAATTTCACTGTCAGCCCATTTCCAAAAAATAACGTCATTAGAATTACACTCATTCCATTCTATAACAGTAGAAAAAAAGCCCATATGTCCCTCCATTATGTTTACGTCAAATGATAAACAAGGGTGCTCTCATATCTGAGGCACCCTTAATATGTTGTTCGATGTTACATTCCCATCTTAGCCTTCAAAGCTGCTAATTCATCATCAACCTGTGGTGAATTACCTGCTGAATACTTCTTCTCTAATTCCTCAACTGAGTCCTCAAAGCTGGTTGAAGCATTCAATTCTGCCATTGCATTAGCTTCATCAAGCATCTTGTTCGCCTTGGCCTCAATCTTAGAGAAAGCTGATATGCTCTCCTGTGAGTTTGACATGTTAGCACCAATCTTGTTAACTGTCTGCTGTGCCTTAGCTACCTTAATCTTAGCCTTAATAGCATCACGTCTTGCATTCAATTCGTTAATATCGTTAACCAGCTTATCATGCATCTGTCTCATCTTAGAAGCATTGTCCTTCGCAATGAGGTATGTCTGCTGTAAAGATGTAAGCTGTGTAGAAAGCGTCTGCTTCTTAGCAAGGAACTGTCTTGCATCCTCATCATTACCAGCCTTAACAGCCTTCTCAGCATATGACTGAAGCTTATCAATCTCTGCCTGGCACTCATCGAGCTCTCTCTTAGCTCTCTTCTCATCTGCCATAACTGCAGCGGTCTCTGACTTAACCTTTCCCAAATCGCTCTCAAGATTTCTCATGTACTGATCAATCATCTTCTCAGGATCTTCCATCTTATCAAGCAATGCATTGATATTAGAAGCCATAATGTCCTTAAATCTTGCAAGAATACCCATTTTGTTTACCTCCGCACATATAAAAATGTAAGTTTATAACTTCAAGTACCATTATATTACAATAATACCCAAATGTCACGAATATTTTATTTTTTCTTGTCATCTTGTATTGAATACTATATAATTTATTTGTAACTATACAGCCATACAGTAGTTCATATATGTATTTATGTGTGAGAGCTTGCTCGCAAAGCATAATACATATATGAACTACTATATGGCGCTTAGCCATAAGTCCCAGCTAGTTGCGTAGCAACGACAAGCAGTTTACTGCGTGCTGGGACCTTTGTGGCTGAATAGTTACATTTATTTAATAAAACCACGAGAAAGGATTTGTGCGTATGTCAACAGAAAGCAATGATTTTTATGAGGAGTTAGTTAAGTCCCTCTCAAATATAGGTCACATTAAACCGGAGGATTTTCCTAATATTGATTTGTATATGGATCAGGTTACTACTTTTATGAGTGAGCACCTTCTTAATTCTAAGTCCGTACAGGATGAAAAAGCCCTCACTAAGACCATGATTAACAACTATGCCAAGGACAATTTACTGCCAGCTCCTGTTAAGAAAAAATATTCCAAGGACCATATGATTGTACTTTTGTTCATCTATTACCTTAAGAATATTTTGTCCATAAATGACATTCAAACAATTATGAAGCCTCTCACAGAGAACTTCTTCGGAAAAGATAAGGATTCTGATGATATTAAACTGTTCGATATATATGATGATATATATGACATTGTTAAAAATGAGCTTGGCTACATATCCGAAGATTTAACCAAAAAAATCGAAGCCAGCAAGGCCAGCTTTAACAACGTATGCGACAAGAACCAGAAGGATTTTCTGCAATACTTTTCACTTATATGTATGTTAAGCTATGACATTTATCTCAAAAAACAAGTTCTTTCAACAATGGTGGACAAGCTTAAAACAGATGAAAATACTCGCAAGGAAGAAGCCAAGAAGACTGAATCTAAGAAAGCCGATTCCAAAAAAGCTGATAAGACATAGAACAAAAGATTTCAGAAACGAGGTTGCCGCAATCATTTTGCAACAACCTCGTTTTTTAAATAATCAATTCTTCAATCTATCAAACACCAAATCATATCCATCGCATCCGTAATTCAACGAACGGTTAACTCTGCTTATTGTTGCAGTGCTGGCACCGGTCTTAGCGGCGATATCAAGATATGTCTGCTTCTCTCTAAGAAGTCTTGCCACCTCGCAACGCTGAGCCATGGCAATCAATTCATTCACTGTACATACGTCCTCGAAAAATTTATAACATTCATCAACACTTTGGAGAGAAAGAACTGCCTCAAATAAATGGTCCATCTCCTCAGATTTTAACTTCTTACTCATATTATCTCCATTCTGTCACCGTTGGCAACGTCACAATTTAATATAGTAGGATTTTAACATATTAAAGTGTATTAGTCCAGCACAAATTTCTCCAGCACATGAACAATTCCATCCTCATCATTGGATGGTGCGACATAATCAGCTCTTTCCTTAATTAATTCATTACCATTTGCCATGGCAACTCCCATTCCGGCAAACTCAATCATAGAAATATCATTAAAACCATCACCGAATGTCATTAATTCTTCTCTTGTAGCTCCCACCTCTTTAATAAGGGCATCAAGGGCATTTGCCTTATTAATTCCCTTTGGCAAAATTTCCAAAAAGAACGGTTCCGAACGATACACATCAAGATTATCTGAGAGCAGTGGCTTAATCTCTTCCTCCACCTTGGCAAGATAATCCCCATCTGCCACCATTAAAAACTTCGGCACTTGAAAAGTAAGGTATGATTTAAGGTCATCCACCTTTCTTGAATTAATTTTATTAATATTAGCTTCAATCTGTACATATTTATCGTCAGGATTTTCAGTGATTACATCATCACCCTCATAAGTAAGAAGTGTAACCTTGTTCTCTTTAGCCAAATCACAGATTTTGTCATATAAATCCATAGGAATCATAGACTGGCTGATTACTTTGTTATCCTTACAGGATACCACAACTCCACCATTAAGAGAAATTACGTATCCCCCACGCTCATTAAACTCAAGTTCCTTCACATATTCCTTAACTCCCGGTAGTGGTCTGCCGGTTGCAATTGCAATCACACAGCCCTGTTCCTCAGCCTTCATAATGGCAGTCTTAGTAGCCGGTGTAATTTCTTTGCGGGAATTTGTAAGAGTTCCATCTATATCAAAAGCAAGTACCTTATAACTCATATTTTTCTCCAATCATTATAAATTCTTCCGCCCAATTCTAGCATTATAGTCAAGAAATTTCAAGTCCACTGTTTACAAATAATTATTTCAGAGTATACTGTAAATAGACATTTTATTTTGAAAGGAAACATTAATATGCCGGGTTTTGCAACACACTACTTGTTTGGTGTTAAAACATATCACACTCTTGAAGATAAAGAACTAAAAAACGTACTTCGCAATAATAAGCACGTGTACAGTCTGGGATTACAGGGACCTGATTTTTTCTTTTTTTATGCGCCATTAGCAGTAAAAATCAGTCCTAACATCGGTTCAACAATTCACAAAAAAGATACCAACCGTTTCTTTGGCGAAATGATTAAAGCTGTGAACAGACTTCACGGTGACAGGGATTTTGAAATTGGCGCTGCATATGTTATGGGATTTATGGGACATTATATGTTAGATAAGACCATTCATCCATATGTATACGGACGTGTAGGTATCACTAAGGGACGTCGCACTCTTGGAGTTCACTATGGACTGGAGTCAGATATTGACAGAGAACTTTTATGGAAATTTAAGAAAATGAAACCTGCCGAGTTTTCACATTCAGGAGCCATCAGCACATCCTCATATGAGCGTAAAATTATCGCCAATCTTCTATCAGAGGCGATTTATAACACCTACGAAATTGAGGTAACTCCTGAACACATTAAAGCAGCCATAAATGCTTTTTATATGGAGTGCGCACTACTGTCAGACTCCACCTGCCTTAAGCATAAAGCTATAAACTCTTTTGAAACAAGGGTATTTGGCTATGCATTTATGTCACCTCTTTTAATTAATGAGGTGGTTCATTCTGAAGACCCATGTAATGAAGGTCATAAAATATGGCATAACCCATATGCAGAAAATCACAGTGACGATTCATCCGTATATGATTTGTTTAACAGAGCCAAAGAAGAATATTCTTCAAAGCTTCCTAATATGTATGAGGCACTTGTGGCTTCCTATAACAATACTGACAAATCCGAGACAATTTTAAAACAATTAGGAAATCTATCCTACACCACCGGGCTGGAAGCGGTGTAAAATTATTATGCTCTATGGTAGATTTTGCTGCGTGAATTGATTTGGATGTATTGCAGTATCTATTCTAAAAAAATCATCCCATAGAGACAGGTAAAAGTCTCCATAGAAAATTTTTATATAATTAGGTCCTGTTTTAAAAATTAAAAGTACCTATGGCTCGCATATTGAGCTATAGGTACTTTTTGTAGTCTCTATAGAGAAAATCGTGTCAATTAGGTCCAGTGTATCATTAATTACCCTCTGTATTTCTCTGCCTGAGCCTTAATTAATTCCATATCATCAAAATAATTAATCTTCATTGAAGCCTTAACCTCTTTAAGTGTCTTGGCTGCAACAGCCTGAGCCTTCTCACTTCCTGCTTTGAGAATATCAAATACTGCTGGAATATCCTTCTCCCATTCTTTTCTTCTGGCACGGATTGGTGCAAGCTCTGACTGGAGTACATTGTTTAAGAACTTCTTAACCTTAACATCTCCAAGTCCGCCCCTTGTATAATGTGCCTTTAATTCATCAAGATTAGCATACTCAGGTAAGAATTCCTCAAAATGCTCCGGTTTGCTGAATGCATCCAGATAAATAAACACCGGATTGCCCTCAACCTGTCCCGGGTCTTCAACTCTAAGATGATTAGGGTCAGTAAACATTGACATAACCTTCTTACGAACATCCTCTTCTGTATCTGCAAGATAAATGCAGTTTCCAAGAGATTTACTCATCTTAGCCATTCCATCAATTCCCGGAAGTCTTAAGCAGGATTTATTATCCGGAAGAAGAATTTCCGGCTCAACAAGCGTTTCACCATATACATCATTAAATTTACGAACGATTTCTCTGGTCTGCTCAAGCATTGGCTTCTGGTCCTCTCCTACCGGAACACAGTTTGCCTTAAAAGCTGTAATATCCGCAGCCTGACTGATTGGATATGTCAAAAATCCAACCGGAATACTTCCCTCAAACTTACGAAGCTCTATCTCTGTCTTAACTGTAGGGTTACGCTGTAATCTTGCAAGTGTAACCAGATTAGAATAGAAAAATGTCAACTCTGTAAGCTCAGATACCAAAGACTGGATAAAAATTGTTGTAATCTTTGGGTCAAGTCCGCAGGCAAGATAATCCAAAGCCACCTCAATAATATTTTCTCTTACTTTTTCCGGATTATCCGCATTATCTGTTAATGCCTGTGCATCCGCTATCATAACAAAAATATCATCATATTTGCCCGTATTCTGAAGCTCAACTCTTCTTTTTAATGAACCAACATAATGTCCTACGTGAAGTCTTCCTGTTGGTCTGTCACCTGTTAAAATAATATTGCTCATAAAATTCTCCATTTCCTTTTATTCGTCGCTGCTGACAACTCTGTTTCGGCCGTTTTCCTTAGCATAATACAATCTGTTGTCCGCTAATTTTACTAATTCGTCCGAAGTTAAATCCTGACCCTCTGCCACACCAAATGACATAGATATTTGTTTGTTCATATCAAAGGTAAAACGTAAATCAAGAATTATCTGTCTAAGTTCATCAACCATTGGTACTACAGCTTCCAAATCATTTTTTTCAAATACAAGTAAAAATTCTTCGCCACCCCATCTGGCAACAAAGCCTTTTCCCTGCATGAATTTCTTTAATTCGTATGCCACCTTTATTAATACCATATCTCCGGCATCATGACCATATGTATCGTTAACTTTTTTAAAATAATCTATGTCACAAATACACAACGAATATTTGATACCGTTAGTTTTGGCATTCTCAATAAGGGCAGCCAGCCTCTTATGTGCGTATCTTCGGTTAAAAACACTTGTAAGTCCGTCAACTTCAGTATATTTCTTAATAACACCTCTCATACTAATTACTGCACTGGCCATTTCACCAAGCTCATCCCTTCTCGTTCTGAGTTTAGGATTCATCTCAACAGAATAATTATCATGCTCCATTGCCACCAGACATTTCTTAATAGAATTAAAGTGTTCAATTATCCTCTGGCTGTACATAACGCTTACAAGACCTGCAAGCACCATTACTATAGCCGCAATTCCGTAAATAGGTATGGTAGCCTTATGCACTAATTCTTCAATAGCCTCTGCACTCTTAAGAATAGCAATCATTCCTGCTACACTGCCGTCTGAATTATGTAACGGTAAATAATAAGCGTAATAGATTCTTTCACCAACCTTAACATTGGAATAAAATCCCGCCTTATCGGCCTGTAGAACCTCTTCCTTGATAATATAGTTACTGGTCGTTCCCTGCATGGAATTTCCGTCCCTGTCCAAAAGTGTGGTAATCATTCTTGTATCGTTATAAAAAAGAGAGATTTCTATGCCTGTTTCCTGCTTGTATGATTCAAAATCTTCATATAAATCAACAAGAACATCACCTTTGGCAAGTGCAACGTACTTATCAGAACTGATTAATTCATAGTCTCCGGGATATAGCCTGTCTATGGTATTTTGCCATAGATAAGCTATCTCATACATAGCATCTCTTTCTTCGTCCTCGATGGTTTTGGTCGTTCTGTAACTCGTAAAAATTACAATAATTAACGTAAGAGAAATAATAGGTATCAATGTAACCATTAAAAAAGATACCCTTAAGCTTTCCTTTGTAGATGTTTTTTTACTCAAATTTTAATCCCCTAAATGTTTATTTTTGTATATAGGATGGTATTTTGAATACAAAAACTGCTGGGATGAATATATACCCGAATAGCCCGATGCCACAAAGCTTACCGCCGCGGTGATAACAATATACGGCACACATTCAAAGCCAAACAATTCAAAGCTTATAAGCATTGCAGTTATTGGGCAATTGGTAATCCCACAAAATATTGCTGTCATTCCCATGGCAGCACATAATCCCGGTGAAATTCCGGCAATTTGTCCAAACACACATCCAAATGTAGCCCCCACATAAAATGCGGGAACAATTTCTCCACCTTTAAAACCTGCACCAATAATAAGTGCTGTTAATAATAGTTTAAGCACAAAAGCATATGGTACGGCTTCTCCTTCTACCACTGCCCGCTCAATAACTGAAATTCCGGCACCATAATAATCCTGACCGCCGATAAGTCCGGTAATTAATAAAAACACACCTGCTGCCACTATAATTCTTACAAAGGGATTTTTAATCCATTTTGCCAGATAAATTTTACTGTATTTCATAGCTGCGCAGTAAATCATACTTACAACGCCAACCAAAAGGGCGAGTAATATAATTTTGCCACCTGTTTCAATTCCAAATTCCGGAATATGAGAAATCTCAAAGCTTTCCGGAGATATGCCAAGGGATGCTGAAAACTGGCTTGCAACCACTGCTGCCATAACACATGGCAAAAGCGACGCAAGATACATGGTTCCGACTACAGCCGCCTCCGTGGCGAAAATAGCCGCTGCCATAGGCGTTCCAAATAATGCCGAAAAAGCAGCACTCATACCGGCAGTTATTATTATTTTGCGGTCTTTGTCACTAAAACGAAAAATTCTTCCGAGAGTATCTCCAATACTTCCTCCAAGCTGTAATGCAGCACCCTCACGTCCTGCGGAACCACCAAACAAATGGGTAATAACCGTTCCCACAAAAATTAATGGTGCCAGGAGTGAGGATACCTGTGGTTTTTCAGAAATAGAGGTTATAATCCCATCCGTTCCTATATCCTTATCTTTAAGTATTAATTTATATAAACCCACAATTACAATACCACCAATGGGCAGTCCATATACAATGTATGGGTGTTCTGTTCTTAAATCAGTTACAAAAGAAAGACAGAACGAGAATGCTGAGCTGATTGCACCTACAACCAGCCCCATAACAATGCCAATTACAAGCCACTTCAATATTATCAAAAAGCCTTTTGCTATAGTTAATATTGAATTTTTAAGCTCTGTCTTATTAATTGACATATTGCTTCCCGTCCCGTCTATAATTATTGCTTATCTGCTGCGTCGTATTTATCCTTAAGGTTCTCCACAACGTCATCACCAAAAGTCTCCAAAGGCTTATCAAGCATTCTTTCGAGGTCCTCCTGCTCCTTGTTCTTCTGAGCAATTCTTGCTTTGGTAATATTTCTGATAATTATAACTACAACTACTACACCTACAACAACTGCCACAACAATAGCAACTGTTGACCATGGAATTGGAGCTGCCATAATTCTCTGTCCTGCATCACTGAAGGTCTCTCCCCAGTATTCCTCAAAACTAAGATTAGTATTCCAGTAATTCTCTTCATATTCTGCGTCGAAAATTTTAAGAGCTTCATCATCTAAAATTACTTCTGTTGACTTTCCACATAAATATTTTGCTGTACCATCAACATCATACACATTATCATTCTGACTTGAAAAATAACATACTAAAAGGTGTCCTTCATCTGTGAAAAACTCATCATATGCTTCTTCCATAAAGGCATCGGCTTCAGTATCAGATATATCCCCGTTCCAGTCTACGAGATAGAGATGTGGCTGAATGCCTGTCTCCTCATAAAAATCTTCCATACCACTTATAAGGTCGTTTTCATACTCAATCCAGCCTAACTCATCAGTATACCATTCAGTTAAATTAACAAGGTTTCTATCAAGTTTCTCTCTATTCTTTGTGCTTGATACTCCACCAGATCCACCAAAAGTGCCACTACATCCTGCCACTGCCAAACTGCAGGTATTATGTAACACAACAACTGATACAATTATAATAAACAATGTCATAGCTACAATGCTTCCTGCAAGACTTCCTCTACGTCTTGGTCCATGGTAATGATGGTGATGTCTTGGTCCATGGTGCGGTCCGTGATGTGGTCCGTGATGCGGGTCGTGATGCGGGCCAGGTCCTGGTCCATGATGTCTTGGACCTCCTCCACCAAATCCACCGCCTCTTGAGCCGCCACCTCTTGAGCCACCGCCACCAAAGCTACTACTTCCTCTGCTACTGCTACGACTGCCGCCTCCCAAACTTCCGCTTCTGCGACTGCCGCCTCCTAAACTTCCGCCTCCGCGGCTTCCTCCGCCGCCTCTTCCTCCTCGTGCCATTTCCTTTTCCTCCTAAACACATATCATATTTGCATTTTGCAGATATTTGTCTGCAAACACATCACTTGGCAAAGGTTTGTCATGATAGTACCCCTGTACAGCATTACATCCGCATTCGCGTACTATTCTCTCTTCCTCTGCATTTTCAACTCCCTCGCAAATCACCTTAAAATTGATTTCCTGGAAGGTATTAACAAGGCTTTTCATGATCTTTCTGCCCTCTTCTACAGGGATACAGTTAAGAACAAAGCCTCTGTCAAACTTAATAATATCAACAGGTATTTTACCTAACATATGTAATGAATTGTAGCCTGAACCAAAATCATCCATACTTATCTTATATCCGCGTCTTCTCAAAAACTCTATTTGTCTGGTAATATCAGACACGTTTTCACAGAATACAGTCTCGGTAAGCTCAAATTCAAAATATTCAGCCGGAATTCCTGACTCTGTTATCTGCCTGTCAATTTTTTCTACAAAACCGGGCTCCCAAAAATCCGTTCTTGATAAATTAACGGAGATTCTAATAAGCTCCTTACCTGCATTTTGCCATTTCTTTTGAAGCTCAATAACCTTAGCAACAACGTAATCATCCAACCTGCATATAAGGCCTGATTTCTCCAAAGCATCAATATACATTCCCGGTGGAATAATTTTGCCATCCTCATCAACGATTCTGGACAAAGCCTCCGCACCAATAAGCTTCTGCTCATCAATATCAAACTTTGGCTGAAGATAAATACTTATCCTGTCGCTCTCTAACGCAGACAAAAACATTGGTATTATGCTGGCCTCAGTTCTGGTCCTGACCTGCATATCCTCTGTATAAAAAGCAATTGTCTTCTCATAGTCCAGCTTAATGCTTCTTCTTGCATACTGAGCCTTGTCCATCATAGTGGTGATACTTTCTTCTCTATCCTCAACATAATATGCACCTACATAAATTCTGATGTGCGCCAAAGGATATTCATTATTAATAATATCACTAAATTCTTTATTGAGCTGGGTGTAACGTTCTGTAAGTTCTTCTCTGGTCATATATGTTGCATCCAATAGCAAAACCAGATGATCAACATAAGTTCGATGTGCCAAAATACAATCCGGATTGTTATGACAAAAACAATTCACACAACGCTTAATCAGCTTGTCCCCTTCTTCAAAACCATACATCTCATTAAAATATTTGAAGTTACTAATATCTAATGACAACATAACTGGAATTTCCAACTCATCCTTGATAAGGCCCACTGCCTTCTTAACAAAATATTCTGGATATGGAAGAACCGTAAGGGATTCTAATATCATATCGTCATCAATCTGCATAAAACTCCTCCATGGTTTTATAAAGTACAAATCTCATTATACCACATTTTAGTTAAATTTTAAACAATTATTTATTTTTGTTGTCTTTGATAATACCAGTGCTTAATTTAAACATTTCCTTTAATGTATCTCCCATCATTTTTTTAGAGTTCTTGTCCAAATCCGCATAGGTTCGAATAATTTTATTAATTGCCTGTGGCATTCCCGTGGACATTTCTGTAAACGTCTCCATATTTCCGGACTTTAAAATGAAGAAAATTCTATTAATAAACTCCTCTATCTTATCCGGTTCAATTTCTTCTATCCATTTTTTAGTACATTTATTGAAGATAACACTGCTATTTTCAAATTTATTCTCATACACAAATTCTTTGCCCAAAATTTGCCATGTTACAACCGCATGCTGCATCAAGCCTTTTCCGGCGCTTTTTACCACATTGATTTTACCGAGATTGTACATAATCATTCCGACAACAGAACCCTGTGGCATATAAGAAACGACTTTTCCAATTGTCTTTTTATAATCTTCGCTTTCGATAATTTGAGGTAAAAATCCCGGTCCGTCAAAGCTATATATGGTCTGAACCCGTTCTTTGTACTCATCCGGAAGGCACATTGTTGCATATATTCCAATATTCCCACCCTTGGAATGTCCTGAAATGAGAATCTTACCTTCCCACTGCTCACATATCTCTCTTAGATAATTAGCTGCCTCAATCTGGGCATCCATAGGAGTCATATAACACAGCTTAAAATCCTCTTCCCATCCGGCAAGAGTATCATCAGTTCCTCTAAAAACCACCACCAGACAATCCTCCGACACTTTAGCGGTCACCGCAGCAAACTGTATTGCATTAATCTGGTCATATTTTTCCCTGAAATTATACAGCTCAACATTCTTAAATCTATCGGAATTCATCATTTTACGCGCAATGGACGCACAGTTGAGAAGCAAAAGTGTCAGAGATTCTTCTTCACCTTCATGAATTTTAAAATATTTCTTAGCTGCTTTCTCCAAAAAACAGCTTTTCTGCATATTATTACTTACAATATCCTCCAGCTGGAGATATACAAACTGAGACAATGCCAACGCATCCAGTTCATTAAATGGATTATTTTCAAAGGTTATGTCTCCTCTCCAGTCCAGATAATCTCTTATATCAGACATTCACCACGCCTCCTATAACCAACAAAACCAATAAATTCAATGGGTAAAAAATATAACCAAACCATTTTGGAAATTTTCCACTCTCACCATTGTAAAAGGTGATGGGCAACAGTCCCACCAGAGAAAATATTCCAAGCCAGCTTGAATCCGTAATCAGCACAATTCCCACTGCAACATTTCTTAATGCTATATTATATCTCAAACAATACATAATCATAACAATGAAAATACATTTCCAAGAATATTCCAAGCCAAGCTTCCATGCAAATGCCATTAAAACCAGTATTAAAAAGACGGCAGAAACCCGTTTCCATATTTTATCATTTTCTGTTTTCGCCCAAAAATACAGGGCAATCAAAGCCATGGCAAAATTAAATAAAATATTAGCTCCCGGAGTAATTATCATTCCATGCATGAACAAATCAAATACAGGTTCGGTAATCACCGCAAAAACGATTATTCTTCCCAGATACTTACCAAAACTTCTTGTATGCACAAAGCCCTCCGCAAGAAGAAAAGCAAAAACAGGAAATGCAATTCTTCCCACGCTTCGCATTGTATAATATGCCACCTGCGATATTCCATATCCTGACAATAAAATAGCTATATGGTCCACAAGCATTGTAGTCATTGCCAGCCATTTTAACATAGCTGCGTTCAACTTTTTGCCTTTCATATATTGAGCCGCCTTTCGAGACAATTTTATCATATTTTTTTTAATAGTACAGCAATTTTTTTCTATATATGTTATAATAATATATTATTATTATCAGGAGTTTTGATATGTACAAATACGAAACACACTTACACACCAAGGAGGGCAGTGCCTGCGCATCTTCCTATGGTCCGGAGTATGTGCATTTTTATAAAGAGCAGGGCTTTGACGGAATATTTGTCACCAATCATTTTTTCAACGGAAACTGTGCCGTCCCAAGATATCCTAACGATTGGAGGAGAATGGTCAACGAATTTTGCAGTGGCTATGAGGCCGCCAAAGCAGTTGGCGACTCTATTGGTTTTCCTGTATTTTTTGGCTGGGAATCCAACTATCAGGGCGACGAGTTTCTCATCTACGGTCTTGATAAGCAATGGCTTTTGGACCATCCTGATATGCTTAGCTGGGACAGGACAACCCAATATGAAATGGTCAAAAAAGACGGCGGGCTTGTAATTCAGGCCCACCCTTTCAGAGAACGCAGCTACATTGATACAATCCGTCTTAATCCGGAAACCTGCGATGCAATGGAGGCATATAATTCCGGTAACCCAACCATCCAAAACAATAACGCAGAACTGTATTGCCGTCAGAACAATATTTTTATGACTGCCGGTTCAGATATTCATCTTGTGGGTTCTTTTACCGGAGAAAGGCTATACGGAATGGCTTTCGATACCCCTCTTGCCGACGAAAAAGACTATGTAAACAGAATTCTTAACAGGGAAGGCACCATGTGGGTTCCTGATGAGAAAAGAATTTCTGAAGGCAACATAAGCACCAAACTTCCTATTATAACTAATAAAAGAGGATACTCCTAAACTGGAATATCCTCTTAAAATCATTCTGCTCTATCTGTTCCATAATAAATAAGTGCAATCATATCCGGGCCCGTATGAGCTCCAATAATCGGACTTAACATTGTAATTTTCACATTAATATCCGGGTAATCAGCCATAAGTATTTCCTTAAGACTCTTGGCATCCTCAATGCAGTCCGCACAGCTGATATATACAGTCTTACTCACATCCGGATTAAAATTACCCTTAAATCTCTCAAGAAGTGACTTTATTGCCTGTTTATTACCTCTCTTCTTATCAACTGTAACAAGCTTACCTACAGTATTGATTGTCAGAATAGGCTTAACATTAAGCGCCGTACCCATAATAGCGGTTGTTGCAGACACTCTTCCGCCTCTCATAAGGTACATCAAATCCTCCACCTTAATCCATAGGTTAACCTTACCCGCATTCTCCCTGAGCCAGTTAGCATTATCTTCAAGGCTCATGCCATTATCTCTGTTATGTACTGCTGATTCAACAAGTAAACCTATACCACCTGTAGCTCCCAGAGAATCTACAATTTCAATCTGTGCATTCTCATAATCTTCCTTCAAATTCTTCGCAGCCAAAAGTGCTGAATCATATGTACTGCTAAGTCCACTGGAAAGTGAAATATAAAGGATGCTGTTTCCTTCCTTAACAAGCGGCTCAAAAACATCAATATATTTATTAGGTGTAATCTGACTAGTCTGAGTCGTAATCTTATTACGAAGCTTCTCGTAATAATTATGCATCATCTCATCACTTTCAGGCTCCACACAATAAAAAACTTCCTCACCAAGAGTATACTCCATAGGGATATATCTTACATCATTCGCTTTAGCAAAATTCTTGTCAATATCAATTGACACATCCGAAAAAATAATGTAACTCAAACCTATTCCTCCAACTGTATTCATAATATTTGGTCTATTTGCAACCTAAAACACCATTAATCATTATAGCACGTCTTTCTTGATATTACAACATTTTTAATAATTTCCATTTCTATAATTTTCCATTCTTCTCCAAGCATCTCAAAAACCGCCTGCTGCTCCATTGGAATTTCCCGAAAACCCGCTGCTTTGTAACAATAATACGCAGGGGGGTTGTTATCAAAAACACCTAACGTGATTTTTTCTGCTTTTAGCATTTCAAACGCATATTGTACCGCCATCTGCACCATTCTTTTCCCATATCCCATCCCCCGTTTACTGTCATCTACAATAACAAATCCAAGACGGATTACTTTCTTATCCGTATCCGTATAGCGCAGTATCAAATGACCAACCGTTCCATTCTCATTCACCGCAGTCATTGGATAAAAATTATCAGCCTCCTCGCAATCTCCATTACACTCCAAATATTTGAAGTTGATGTCCTCTGCTGTAATGGGATATGCTCCGTATCTGTCAGAACTCCACTTTCTAAGACTCGTTTCGTCTTTAATCCAGCTTACTATCGCCTCGGCATCTTTTGGCTTATAAGGTCTTAATTTCAGTTCTGCTACCTGCTTATTATTCAATTTCATCAACTCCAACTCCTGCTTCTTAGCTACTTTAAATTCCATATATTCTACTCCTCTTTGATATATAATTTGAAGTCACAACAATCTCCCGCCATACCTAGAGTCTTTGTCCTTCCCCAAACTAACTTTGGATGCATATTTTTATAACAATAGATTTGTCACCTCAAATTTACGCTTCCTTTTTTCTGATATTTTTCAAGCAATATCATCAAACCTGCAAAAGTAATTAAAGAACCAATCCCCATATCAGCCATGTTCAAGCCATTAACTATTTTTGTATTTGGTAAAATCATTGCTATAATAGGAATAAGCACCTTAGCAGCCAATGGATTGAAAACAACCGCCCATTCAGGAAAAATTGTTTTACCTTTAACTATAGGAATTGCCATCGCTATTGTCATAACAGTATATATTGTCATAAACACAGCACTAAATGGCAATACAAGCCATAATGTAAAATTAATAACATTTTGTGGTAGTTCATTAAGCGTGTTGGAACATTCCATCTTACATATATACATAAGAGCAATACAAATCACATGAACCGTTGCTCCGCCAAAGGCAATAGCCTTTGCTCCCACTTCTGTTAATTTAGCACACTTTTTACAATCAGTTTTTGATATTATCTCTGCAATTGCCTTATATCCATAGTATTGCAATGGTATTCCTATACCACCAAAAAACATTCCACAAGCTAATTGTGGTAATGATAATGAAGCGTATCCCAAAATCATTGAGAGAATCTCATTATCTGCTTCGGGATTGACAACCCATCCAATCGGAATTTCACCACCAAATACAGTAATAAATGACGCTACTATTCCGAATATAAACATTTTCTTTAATTTTATGTATTCTTCAGTTTTCATATCAAACCTCTGTAAAATTCAAATCTTCACATACTTGTTTTATTTGTCACACCAATCATCTTACTTACATCGATTGGCGTAAACTCCAACATTCTCTTTTTCAAAAGAAATACCAACAATTCCTTTTCCTTTGAATTCAAGCAGGGCAAACTACCAGCCAAATCATCTGCCTGAACACCCTTTGACAGTTCGCAAACCTTTTTCGAATATAATTCCACCATACGCAGAAAATAGTTTACCCAAATTTCAGGATGTGGTGGATTTTCTCTTCCCGAATAATATAATGCCGGAAGCCCCATCTGGAATGATTCATAATACTCATCCGTTGTATTTACATAATTCACTAATTCGTCTAACAGTTCAGGAATATATGAATATTCAGGTGGAATATAGTCCGTAGTTTTTGTTGCCGCATCATACACCACAAATAACATACCCGGAGGCATCGGTCCTCTGAGTCCTATCTTTTCTTTTGATGCACCTTTTTCAACCATCGCCTGCACTTCAAGAATCATTTCTTTTGAAAAAGTTTCTTTTCTCTTTAACTTTTCTTCAAGCAGATTTAATGCAAGAAAATAATTTCTAATCTCCTGCTCTGGTTGCCATTGTTCTTCTAAATACATCAAACGAAGTGTAGAGCGAACCCTTCGAGCACAGGATTGCGAGACGGGGGCGAGTGGCGTCCGGGGGACGC
>CAZNUK010000038.1:0-21611 GCA_964576255.1 uncultured Butyrivibrio sp. | reverse complement strand
AACAACGATGAAATCGTTGCCATTCTTATTCCAAAAGCATTAAGCGGAACCTATCAGAACGCTAATCTCGCCAAAACAATGTCTGAATACGACAATATATACATTGTGGACGGCCTTAATATTGCCGCCGCATTACGAATAATAATCGAGCACGCAGTTAAACTTCGTGATGAAGGCAAATCTGCATCCGAAATTGCCACAGAGCTTAATGAGCTTCGTAACAGAACTCAGGTATATGCAGCTCTCGACACCTTAGAAAACCTCTATCGTGGTGGACGGCTTACTAAGGCTGCTGCAGGAATTGGAGAGCTTGCCAACCTTAAACCGGTTGTAACCCTTGACGAAAAAGGTGCCGTTACAGTATGCAGCAAAGCCATCGGCAAAAATAAAGCTATCAACAACATTATTAAACATCTGGATTCCCTTGAATTGGACAAGAACTATCCATTTTATTTTGTATATTCTAATGACACTGCCAACGCTCTGGCTTTACAGAACAAGTTGGTAAGTGGCGGTTATGATGTGGCAGATGCCAAGCTGTGCAATTTAGGTCCAACCCTTGGAACCCATGTAGGAATTGGGGCTTTTGGGGTGGCGTATGTGTATAAGAAGTAAAAAATAATTAAATACACAAATAAAATACACGAAAATAACCTACCCAGAGGAAACGCTTGCAAAAATTCCTCGTAGTAGGTTATTTTGTCTATTTTATTCACATACTTTCACACATTTTTTCTATTGAAATTCATTTCACAGACAAGGGTTGAGCCAAGTATTAGTACTGCACCGATGATTTCGGGAACGCCTAATTTTTCTCTGAGAATCAGGGCGGACAAGATTATTGCCACAACCGGGTCAATATAGCTAAAGATAGCCACGGTCTGGGCTTTGACATTGCTCATGGAGCCAAAATACAATGTGTAGGCAATTCCTGTGTGAATAAGACCCACAAGAATGAGCATTACAATATTAATTGGTTCAAGACTGATATCATTAAAGTTTTCCACCAACAATACATATGGCAGAATAACTATGGATGCTGACAGAAGCTGGGTTATAGTTTTATCATACACTTCTATCGGCTTTAATTTTTTATTGATAATTACAACGCTGGCATATAAAGCCGCTGCGCCAAGTCCTAAGAACACTCCCTTAAGCTCACTTATTTGAAATTCTGTCATATTGATTACGCCGGACACCAGCACCATTCCTAATAGCGACACTATTATACATATCGCTTTTTTGACAGAGAGCTTTTCTTTAAGAAATATTGGAGACACCAGCATTACAAAAACAGGCTCCATATAATAACAAAGTGTAGCTGTAGCCACAGAGGTATATTCATAAGCCTCAAAGAGCAATATCCAGTTAACACCCATTAGTGCACCGGAGAGAAGAAGAAGCACAAGGTTCTCCTTGATATTCTTCCATTCAAGTTTCTTCTTAGTTAACACCATTACCATGAACAAAAAAGTACATCCAAGTATACCTCTGGCAAGAGCAATCATTCCTGATGGCAGAGGTATGTATTTTCTAAATATTCCTATTGTGCCCCAAATAGTCATGGCTATAATTATAAGTATCTTTGATTTATTTTCGCTTTTCATCGTATTCACCCAGAAAATTATTATAGCAAAAATGTCTCACCTCATCAACTAATTCAGACTCTGTCTTCCTGCGTAGTCAATCTCATAATCATCCGTGTATTTATATTCTTTATTGTATATGCATTTTTCTTATGTAAGATTTAAAATCTCCACTAAATATCCCTGTTCTACATCATGAGAATGATTTCGTTGCTTGTACTCTCTAATTGCATCAACTAATTTCTGTATATTGTTTCCATAATAGTCTTCATAAAATCTAGTCGAACAATTATATTTATTTTTATTGCAACTGATATTCTCTTTTGCAAACTGTTTTGGATGAATTTTTGACTTAGTCTTTTCATATTCCTTGTACATTTTCTCTGAAATAATTAATAAAATTTCCAGTTCTGGCAATGTACAATATTTCTTAACAGCTTTAATTTGCATTCTAAAATCACTTGGAATTACAAGCTTATCTTTTTGTTTGTCGCCAATTCTCCAGATTTCTACATCTCCGCCGTAAATCTTAAGTTGAGTTTTTACAACAGCAGAAGTTTTAATTTGTCTGGCATGATATACCTGCCTTCCAACTAAATCATCGTACGATATTGACATTCTATCATTTTCTAACAGGAGTTCAATAATCTTTTTCTCATTAGTACCTTCACACATAATAAGATATTTCATTGCATAAGTTCCTTTTTTAATTCCATTAACGCTTCATAATTAACTGCTGTATCAAATGCATTCTGATAGAATTTTTTGCTCTTTAACAGTTCTGAACGTAAACCATAGTTCTCATACATATTTTCTACCTCAATTTTTCCTCGGCTATGTGTAATCCAAATATTATCACTACGATTAAAGATATCCAGCAATTCACAATAATGTGTAGAAAAAATTAATGATGCATTTTTCTTATTAACATTTTTGTCCTTATATAACATAACAAGATTTTCAACAAGCGTTTTATGGAAATGATTTTCAATTTCGTCAACCAACAAATCAAAGCCCATCTGCAATGAAGCGATTGCAAGAATATATAAGTTAAGTCCCTTTGTTGTTCCACTAGACATAAAGTAATATAATTCAGTTGATGAAAAAACTTTTTCTTCATTTCTATAAACTAATGAATAGTTGTTATCATCAATTTGTTGCATTTCACTTATATTTTCATCGAATATTTTTAAAATCTTATCCAAATACATTTTATCCAATTTTGCAAGCTGTAGCAACTTAAATGTAAGCTCATACGCTTTATGGTTATCCATTGACATCCCGTAAAAAACTTCTCTTATTTCACTCTTTTTTAATACAGAAAACACAATAGAAATCTCTTCTAGAATAGGCGTATTAAAATCAATAAACTCCTCCCAATCATCAGAATAAATTTTCTTTATCTTTGATTTATAATATTTCTTTCTATATAATTCCTGATTTTTGAATATAGCATTGTCCTTTAATGAATTAGAATTCTCTAAATCCGTTATATATTTGTATAAATAACCTTCTTCATAGAAAATAATTTCCAAATTGATGCCATTATAATTATTTCCTTTATCAAACAGACTAAATGTACTCAAAATGTCATAGCACCAATCCAGTAATTGCAATGCAGAGCTCTTACCGGAAGCGTTTTTTCCCACTATTCCAACTGTGCTATATACATACAACCCTTCATCAATTTCATTTAATTCATATTCTATATCCTCGCTAGTTTTTTTTGACTTTGCAACCATATCAATGCAAAAGTCATCAACACAATTTTTAAAACCTTTTGCTTTTACTCTTAAAAGTTTCATCTTTGCCTCCTAAATATAGAATTCGTTTGCCACACATCTATATTATCACCATTTCAGCTAAAAATAAACACTTTTTTTGGTTATTTTCAATTCAACTAATTCATACTCTGTCTTCCTGCGTGGTCAATCTCATAATCATCCGTGTATATAAGCTCTGAAATCGGCACAATTTCATAGCCCATTTCCCTAAGTCCTACTATTATTCTCTCTAAAGCATCCTTAGTGTATTTGGCACCATTATGCATAAGAATGATGGAGCCGTTTTGGAGGTTTTTGTGCTGCAAAACAGTTTTAACAATATTGTCGGCACCGTAATCCTTCCAATCGAGACTGTCCACATCCCACTGAATAGTGTAATACCCCACACTGTCACAGGCTTTTATCAGAGTGTCATTGTAATCTCCATAAGGTGGTCTGAACAGACACATACACTCTCCGGTCAGCTCCTCCACCTTTTCATGGACGGACATAACCTCCTCCACACATTCATCATAGCTAATCTGGCTCATCTGTTTGTGATTTTCGCTGTGATTACCCAGATCGTGTCCTGCTGCCGCAATGGCTTTCACATCCTCAGGATATTTTTCAACCCATCCTCCTGTCATAAAAAAAGTAACCTTAACATCATATTTATCCAGAATCTCCAGGATTGCTGCAGTATCCTCATTCCCCCATGCCGCATCAAAGCTAAGAGCTACTTTTTTCTCTTCTGTATTTACACCATAAATGGGAAGCTCCTTTCCCGAAGTTCCGGTGGTAACCACCTCATCTGAAGAAATATAGACTATAAAAATCCCTGCACACACCATATAAAAAAACAGTAGCAATGCAAGATAACCTCTGTCTTTTGCTACTGTTTTAATTGAATTTAAAATTCTGCTCATAATAATTCACCATTGGATACTATTGGTAAACTATATGCATAAAAAATGGTTTTATTACTATTAGAAAAATCTCTTAATAAAATACTGACCCTTGCCGGCCTGTTTTGCTTCGTATACCGTGGAATCAGCAAAATCATATAGCTCTTTATATGTAGCATTATCCGCCATAGAATATGCCACACCGATACTTGCAGAAACCTGTACAATTTTACCATTATAACTATAGCTGCCTTTTAATTTCTCAAGCGCCCACTCTAATTTATCCTCAAGAGTATTAACTGGAATATTTTTAACAAACACGCAGAAAGTATCGCTTTCAAATTTACCGATATAGTCATAATTCGAGAAGATAATCTGTAATTTCTTAGCAGTTTCAATAAGCACCTTGTCTCCAATTCTGTGGTCCAGAGTCTCGTTGACTGTTTTCAACTGGTCCATATCTATGAGGATAAGTGCATCATTCTTAGCAGAATTCCCACGAAGATATGTCTCCGTCAACTCTATTAACGCACTCTTGGTAAGGAGTCCCGTCAGTTTATCCCTGCCTTCTGTCTGCATATAATTAGTCTTCTCACGCACCTTATCATTAATATTAACGATTTTACAGATGATTGTATATACTTTACCATCAACATCCATAACAGGTACTGCCGAAATTTTACTCCATACATATGTACCGTCCGATTTCTGAACCCGCACATCCTTGGAAATTGAAATTTTCTTGCTAATAATAGTCTGAATTGCTTCTCCAACGACAAATCGGTCTTCAGGATATACTCCCCAAATCTCTATAAGGGATTCTACGGAAATCTTATCAATCTTCGCCTCAAGATTCCATCCGTAAATATTATCCTTTTCACCGGTAACAACGCATTCATTATTCTTAAAATCAATCTCATATATAATGTCCGTTGTGTTATCCAGAAGTGCCATTATTCGCTTCTTGCGGAACTGAAGCTCTTGCTTTTTGATTTTGTCAATTTCCTCTCTTACGTTCTCTGAATCACACTGGAAAATAACAGAGGCAATTTTATCTTCATTATCCATCATAATTCTAAAATTAATTACAAAGAAATTCTGTTCATCGGATGGGTCAAGACTTTCTTTATCAAGACAGGCTTTGAAGCCTGTTTTAACAATTGCACCCTCTTCAAGCACCCTAAGAGCCTCAAGGGAAGCCTTCTGTCTGAATTCATCACGATATCCTTCGTCCATATACGGAATCAGCTCTTTTTCACAGTATTCATCCCAGCCCACATTAATTGGATATTCATCAATAACACCCTCTTCTGTTCCAAAGAACCCTTTTAAACTGCCATTTTTAAGATTAATCTTAAGAGTTGCCAGATATGTTCCGGATATTGCTCCAAACAGAAACTTTTGCGATTCAAAAAGCTTGTTGGTATATTCTTCCTTCTGCTGTAAATGTTCATTTTCCATTTTCATCACATCGGAATTATCAATATGAGTAATAATTGCTACTCTGTCCCCATTAATAGTACCTATACGAATCTTGGTAGTATTATGGTAGTATTTTCTGGTGATTTTACGCTTTTTGAAATTGTATTTAGACTTATAATGGTAGATGTGCACTTCTCCCTGCTCTAATCTGGCAAGTCTGGCTTTGCTACCAAAACCCATAAGCCGGTTAGCATCTTCTCTCTCCATAGTAGATATAACCATCTGAAAATATTCGTCCCAATCTGTCTCAAGAGTTTTTTCAACAATCTCTCCGTCTTCAATTACATAATACACACATTCATTTTTATCAAGATACAGCTTCATAATATTAGCCATATTATCTGCAAATGTATTAACCAGAAGCTCCTCAAGATTCTCATTACGCATACGGGATTCATTGAGTTCCTGTCCCTGCTTATTCTTCTTCTTGATTTCATCATCAATATTAGTAATTCTTCCTACATATGAAATAATGTTGTCATTCTCATCACGTAAAGGCATAACGGACAATTCACACCATATATATCCCTCATACACGCTGTTAATCTGAACGACTGCTTTTTCAATTCCATCAAGATTAAGTTTGCTATTGTACTGATTATACAATTGGTCTATATCATCGGGATGGACTCTCAACGCCTTCATAAGCTCACGAAAAGTATTATTCTCTAATCGTTTTGGAGGTTCCCATCCAAATATATCCCTAATTTGCTCAGATGATACACCGGAATTAGCTTCAATTCCAATTTCGTATATCATATCGTCCGAGCTCTCAATAACCAGCTGGTATCTCTTCTTTTGAATAAGACTGCTAACTGCCTCCGCCTTATGCTTACGAATGTGTTTCATATTATTCAGAATTATATAAATCAAAATTCCTATGATAATGATAATAAAAATACCGGAAACAGCAATTATGTATCTGTATTTATATACAATATCTGCAAAACTGTATTCGTAATTAGCTTCAACCTTTTTAGTTATGGTTATGTCATCAATACTCTCTGCAAGAATTTCTGCAATCGCCTTATCCAAAATATGTATAAGGGTTCTGCAATCATTGGCAGACATACCTCCCTCATACGTGTAAGTCGCAAAGCACAACTCTTCAACAATTCCTTCGGTAGGAATAATACAAAAATCCGCATATTTAGGCTTGTTCATATAGTATTCAACATTATATTCACTACCGAGAATGAAATCCACCTCGTCATTGCCTAATGCATCAAAGCAATTTTCCATCGTTGCGTATCGCACAATTTCCAAATTAGGGTAATTCGCTGCTATGGCTTTTTCAATTGTTTTGGAGCCGGAATGAAGCGCCACCTTGTAGTTGGATTCTTCATCAAACCCCACTACTTCTCCTGCAACAAATATTTTTTCAGAAGAATAATACGGAACAGTTAAATAATAATCCGAAAGTTTCTTATTAACCTCATTATTTTCCACATCTGCAATTAAATCAATGCTGTTATTGGAAAAGAAGTCACTGTCAATGGCTGTATCCGGAATCTCAACATATTCAAATTGCAATCCTGTGCGCATAGAAACTTCTTCTAAAATTCCATAAGTGATTCCGTCATATTTGCCAGATTTGTCTGTGTAAGAGATTGGAATGTTATTACTTGTATACGCCACACGGATAATGCTGTTATTCTCAATAAATTCCAATTCTTCCTTTGAAAAATACTGTTTGGTGTAGGTAGGAAAATATTCTTTTTCAAGACGCTTAACCTCATCAGAATACAGACTCTGAATCTGTTCCATTGCCACGTTAAGCTCTTCAATTAATTCAGAATTACCCTTCCATGTAATATAATACATAAGGGATGAACAATACTTGGATAAAACCTTATAATTATCATCTACTGCAATAAGTGAAGTAACTGTACAATCTGTATCCCCTTTTTTCATGGCAGCAACAGCTTCTTCTGTGGTATCGTAATAAATTATTTCCATTTCTATGGCATTGGCATCAAGGTATTCAATAAATGCTTCTGTAATAGGGTATCCTTCTGCAAGAGCTACCTTGGTCTTACTAATCGCATCCCAATCCTCGTAATTAAGGCTCTTGTTGCCAGAATCACATACCAGGGCATAATATCCCGTACCCATAGAAAAAGAACTGTAATCGTAGTTCTCCATCCAGTCCGCTGTAAGCATTACAGGTGCCATTAAATCTATTTCCCGATTTTTGAGGAGTTCAAGAGCTTTTGCATAACTGTCAATCGAAACATATTCATAATTCCAACCAGTAAAATTAGATATCATATCAAGATATTCAACATTATAACCTGTCGGTTCCCCGGATTTATTATAGTATTGGAATCCGTTAAACTCAAAAAAACCTATTTTAACAGTGCGTGAATCTGTTGTTTCAGTTGATGAGGCATACGTACTGACAGCATCTGCTCCAATTCCAGTCAAAAAATTTATGATAAGTATTACTGAAAGTATTTTTCTTATAGTTCTCTTCATATGTTGTCCTACCCTGATTAATTAACAATATAGTTATTTTAATTCTACAATATTTTAGCAAAAAATAAAAGCCGTAATATAAATTCCATAAGGATTTATTATACGGCTCTTATTAAATATTATTTAGTATCTGCCATTACCACAGCTACATGTTCCTACGTAGTTACGATTAACCTTACCGCAAACTCCACATTCCCATTCATTAGCATTCAACTGAATAACTTTGTCATTCTTAGGAACATAGTCCGGACTCATAATGTTATCAATCTTAGGCTTAGATGGTGCCACTGGTGTTGGCTCTACAACAGGTGGTGGTGCTACAGGTGTTGGTGTTACTACCGGAGCAGGTGCCACTGGTGTTGGTGCCGGTGCTGGCTGTATGTAATCTGAATCATCAGCATAATTACCGCATACACATACTGTAACTCTTCCGGAATTATGTCTTCCACAGATATTGCATACCCAACTCTTCTGTGCTTCTTCAGCCTCTTTACGCGCTTTTTCCTCTGCTTCTCTACGAGCCTGTTCTTCAGCCTCTCTACGTGCTTTTTCTTCAGCCTCTCTACGTGCTTTTTCCTCTGCTTCTCTACGAGCTTTTTCCTCTGCTTCTTTGCGAGCTCTTTCTTCTGCTTCCTTCTTCTTCTGTTCTTCTCTGGCCATCTCAGGTGTACCATATGTACTTGGCTTTTCAGAAGCAGCTTTCTCATCTTTCCATGGTTCTGTTGCTACGCCATAGTTACCTGAACCATATTCAGTCTTATGAGTTGCAGGATCTTCCTTAAATGCAAATCTCTTGTAAGATTCATTCTCTTCTACTGTAGTTCCGCATCTACATACAGTCTTACTTTCGGCATTGTACATACCACAAATATTGCAGGTCCATGCTTCAATTGCAGGCTTAGCTGGCACAACAGGTTCCGGTTCTACAACTGGCTCCGGTTCTACAGCTGGCTCCTGCTTAGCTACTACTGGTTCTACAACCGGTATAGGCTGAATTACAGGTTCTGGTTTAGCCACTACTGGCTCAACTACCGGTGCAGGTGTAGGCACTACTACTGGTGTTGGCTCAACTACAGGCGCTGGTGCAGGTGCTACTACAGGTGCAGGTGCTACTACAGGTGCAGGTGCTACTACAGGTGTTGGGGTTACCACCGGTGTTGATGCTACCGGTGCTGTCTCTGTGGCACTGCCACCCTTCTCAACAACCACATACTTCTGTGCATTCTTAACCTTAAGAAGCTTACTGATAGTTGATAACATAATCAACATAAGTCCTAAAAATGTTGCAAGGAGACAAACTCCAATTGCAAGTACTTGATTATCGCTAATCAAAATAAATGCCCACACATATGCCAATACAATAAACAAAATAGCAAAAACTGTTACTGCACTCTCTGCTCCTGTCTTAACCTTGGCACCCTTAGGAACGATTACATACTTCTTACCCTGATCCCCTTTTTTGTTTTCCATATTCATTACTCCTTTTCACGTATTACACAATATAACTTCATTTTAATAGTTCTTCAGCAAAATGTCAATAATTAGTTGCAATTTATTCCAGATAAAATTAATTTTTTTAAATCTTCATAATTTCCATGCGGAATCTGAGATATATCTACGTTTTTTTCATTAATAAGACAATCCGTTAAAATAAATACTTTCATACCGATTTGTGTCGCCGCCAAATCCTCTGTGGCATCATTTCCTACCATAAGGCATTCTTTTGGATTAAGCCCGGTAACTTCCATTATCTGCTTATAATACTCCGGATTAGGTTTGCAATATCTGGAATTTTCATAGTGGGTAAAATACTCAAAATCCTCTTTGCTAAGACCTGCAAATCCCATTCGATGTTCTGTGGCAAGTGAAGGAAAAATCGGATTAGTGGCACAGATAACTCTATAACCCTTTTCTTTAACCAAATCAATTATTTCTCTGGCATTTGGTGTGTAACCGCAGCATTCCCTAGTCTTCTTAAATTCCTCAATATAAAATTCATCAAAAACCGGCTTGTATTTAAGGATATCTTCACCCATAACCTCTGCAAATACATCCCAGAACACCGCTTCATTAAGTCTTGTGCCATCATTTTTTATCATGGCAACAGTACCCTTCCAGATTCCATCCACCACTGCCTTTGGTTCATAGCCATATGGCACCAGCTTTTTACACAAAAGTCCAAAATATCCCTTTACAAATTCATCCTGATTCATAGGAAGCAGGGTTCCGTCCAAATCAAACAAAACTGCTTTAATCATTTTTTCCCTCTTTTCCGTCTATTTTACTATATTCTGAATCCATACTCCTTTTTTAACAAGTATGAAACCAACAACACTTTTTATTATGTCTGCAAGCTGTACTGCAATAAAAATCCACACTACATACATATCCGTAAATCTGCTTAACACGTACACAACCGGCACGCTTATAATCCATACAAACACACTGTCAAACAAGAAAGTAATCAGTGTCTTACCGCCTGAACGCATAGTAAAATATGTTGCATGAATAAAAGCCATTTGCGGAAGAAATACAGCCTGAACCATTATAAATTCCTTAGCAAGTCTCTTTGCTTCTGCCGTAGCATTATAAAAATCCGGGAAAATGGGAGCAATGAAAAACACAATCACGCCCACCACAACGCTACATAAAACTGCAAAAACAATCATTTTCCGGTCAGTATCCTTTGCTTCCTCCATTTTACCGGCACCTAAGAGTTCACCGATAATAATAGCCACTGAATTTCCAAGGGCAATAAACATAACACTGAACAGATTAATAATGGTATTGGCAATATTCATTCCGGCAACCGCCGCCAGACCTCGTTCGGAATATCCCTGAAGCATTGCCGCCATCCCGGCAGACCACATAGCCTCATTAATAAGAAGAGGAGTACCTGTAACAATAATTTTCCCGGTAAGCCATTTAGGAACAAGCAGGGTTTTGTATACGCCTTTTATGTATTCATATTCTTTTTTATGAATGTGAGTCCAGATTACCACAATTGCAGCCTCCACATATCTGGATACCGCCGTACCGATTGCAGCTCCTGCAACACCCATTTTCGGCAAACCGAATTTACCGAATATAAGCAAATAATTGATAATCAGATTAACTAACACAGCCACAATTCCTGCCACCATGGGAGTCAGGGTTTTACCACATTCTCTCATGGTGGAGGAATATACCTGCTGTATCATAAAAGCCGGAAGGCTTAACAATATTATTTTTAAATAAGTTTTTCCATAAGCAAGAGTTGCTTCCAGGTCACCCTCTGCACTTCCCTCATTAAGGTACAGCTTAATCAGCGGTTCTCCAAAAAGACTAAACACCACCACCGCAATAATGGTTATTATAGTAACAACCCATATTTTAAATCGGAAGGTCTGACGAATTCCCTCCGTATCTCGTTGACCATGATACTGCGCTGTATATATACCCGCTGCGGAAATTCCGCCAAAAATACAGAGAAAATATACCATTATTAGCTGATTTACAATGGCAACACCGGACATCTGCTCCGTTCCGATTTTTCCCACCATAAGATTATCCAGAAGACTTACAAAATTAGTAATGGCATTCTGAATCATTATAGGCACGGAAACGCCCAGCACCATTTTATAGAAAGCTTTATCTCCAAATAATTTTTTGCCAAGCTGTGACATATCTAACTCCAAATCATTTTCGCTTGGGGTATTATACCACAATTAATTTAACTAATCCACCTAAAAGCTAAATTTTTTTATTTTTTTGCCGGGATACACAGAACCTGTTAATTCTTCCTCAATTCTAAGAAGTCTGTTATACTTGGCAACTCTGTCCGTTCTTGCCGGAGCACCTGTTTTAATCTGCCCACAGTTAAGGGCAACAGCCAAATCGGCGATAGTTGTGTCCTCCGTCTCTCCTGAACGGTGGGATACAATGGCCTTATAGCCGTTTTCGTGAGCCATTTTAATGGCCTCCATAGTTTCTGTCACAGTTCCAATCTGGTTAAGCTTGATAAGAATGGCATTGCCACAGCCCTCTTTAATTCCTTTTTCAAGTCTTTTTGTGTTGGTAACAAATAAATCGTCACCCACCAGCTGCACCTTGTGTCCAAGTCTTTCCGTAAGAAGCTTCCAGCCTTCCCAGTCCTCCTCGTCAAGTCCGTCTTCAATTGAGAAAATTGGATAACGGTTACAAAGGTCTTCATACAGCTGCACCATTTCAACAGTACTTCTGACAACACTTTTGCCCTCAGGATTACTTTGGGATTCGCCCGGAAAATAATACATTCCCGAATTTTCCTCGTAGAGCTCTGAGGCAGCCGCATCCATTGCAAACATAATATCTTCACCACATTTATATCCAGCAAGCTCTACAGCTTTAGTAAGATAATCAAATACCATATACGTATCTGTTAAATCCGGCGCAAAACCACCTTCATCCCCCACAGCGGTGCTTTTATTATCTTCATTAAGGATTTTTTTCAAGGAATGATATACCTCCGCTCCCATTCTGAGAGCTTCTTTAAAACAGCAGGCTCCAACAGGAACTATCATAAACTCCTGAAAATCAACTGTATTTTTTGCGTGGGCCCCTCCGTTTAAAATATTCATCATAGGAACAGGCATACGATTAGCGTTGGCTCCTCCTAAAAATCTGTACAAAGGAATATCCCCCGACTTGGCAGCAGCTCTTGCCACTGCAATAGAAACTGCCAGCATGGCATTGGCGCCAAGATTGGATTTATCCGGTGTTCCATCAGCTTTTTTGAGAATGTCATCAATTTCATATATATCAAAGGCTCTTTTACTTAGAAGCTCTGCATTAATAACAGAATTAATATTATCAACCGCCTTTTTTACTCCTCTTCCTAAATATCTTTTGTCGTCCATATCCCTAAGTTCAAGGGCTTCAAACTCACCTGTTGAAGCACCGCTTGGTGCGATTCCTGTAGCTACTGTTCCATCTGTAAGAACAACCTGGGCTTCAACCGTTGGATTTCCTCTGGAATCCAGAATTTCCCTTCCCCTTACACTTTGAATAAAAGTTTCAAACATAGCACTCCTCCATTTTCCTTTTTTAAATAATTTACCAAGGAGAGTTTATTTTTATTCAAAAAAATGCTACTATTGTTACGCATATTAATTATACGAAGGATTTTTTATGAAGAAAAATATTTTATCAACAGCCTTTAAGGCTGCATTTCCCCATACAATTCCCATAATGGCAGGTTTTCTGTTTTTGGGAATGAGCTACGGAATATATTCCAGTGCCAACGGTTTTAGCTTTGTATATCCAATGCTTACCTCTATGCTGGTATTTGGAGGCTCATTAGAATTTGTTACTGTGTCCATGCTTCTTGGAAGCTTTGCGCCGTTTCAGACTTTTTTAATGGCACTTTTAATTCAGGCAAGACATCTTTTTTATGGAATTACAATGCTTAATAAGTACAAGGGAACGGGAATTAAGAAATTTTATCTAATTTTTGGAATGTGCGATGAGTCCTTTTCCATTAACTGCTCGGTTAATCCTCCCGATGGAGTGGACAAGGGTTGGTTTATGTTTTTTGTAACTATTCTCAATCAGCTTTACTGGGTTTTAGGTGCCACCATTGGTGGAATTCTTGGTTCTGTAATTAATTTTAATATTAAGGGAATTGATTTTGTTATGACTGCTATGTTTGTGGTTATTTTCTTGGAGCACTGGCTTGGTGCTAAGAAGCGTCAGCCTGCCATTATCGGAATTCTTACTTCCGTTGCCTGCCTTGTGATTTTTGGCAAAAACAGCTTTCTCATTCCCACAATGGCATGCATTATTCTTTTGCTGACTATTTTTAGAAAACCAATTGAAGGGGCGGGTGATTTGGAATGAGTATAACAGAACATATTATTACAATTGGTATTTGTGTATTAGCAACCATGCTCACAAGATTTTTGCCTTTTATTATTTTCAGGAACAATCAAAACACGCCAAAATATATTAATTATCTGGGAAAAGCCCTTCCCGGTGCTATTTTTGCAATGCTTGTAATCTACTGCCTTAAGGATGTGAATGTCCTTAAGGCGCCTTACGGATTATACGAATTTACTGCCATAATTATAACAATAGGGCTCCACCTTATGAAACGCAACATGCTCATTTCAATTCTCGGTGGAACCCTAAGCTACATTATTATGGTCAATCCTGCTTTGTCAGGTCTTTTATAACCTCGGAGGCAATTATAAGACCTGCCACAGATGGCACAAAGGCTGTAGAGCCTGCCTTGGCATCAGCTTCTTCACCTGCCTGTGGCTTAATAGGATTTTCTCTGGAATATACTACCTTAAGATGTGGTATATTCCTTTTTCTTAATTCATATCTCATTACTTTGGCAAGGGGACATACTGAAGTCTTATATATGTCCGCCACCTCAAATTCTGCCGGATTAAGCTTATTGCCGGCCCCCATACTACTAATAACAGGAACACCTGCTTCATTGGCCTTCATAACCAGCTCTAATTTGGCAGTTACCGTATCCACAGCATCCACCACATAATCGTAATCACTAAAATCAAACTCACCCGCATTCTCTGGAAGAAAAAAACACTGATGAACATTAACCTTACATTCCGGATTAATATCTATTATTCTCTCCTTCATAACCTCTACCTTAGGTCTGCCAATAGTTGACCTTAACGCAATAATCTGTCTGTTAAGATTAGTCTCACATACAACATCATTATCAATCAAATCAATGGCACCAATTCCGCTTCTTACCAATGCCTCAACAACATAACCGCCAACTCCACCGATGCCAAAAACAGCAACTCTCGCGTTATACAATTTATCCATTCCGTCCTGCCCCAAAAGCATTCCGGTTCTGTCAAAAGGATTCACTTATCTTCACCTCTTTATTTGCTAATAAGGCTTTTCTCTCGCCATTTGCCACTTTTAAAACGAATAAACATACCAACTGCTCTACAGCACTCATCTGCCGCAAGACCAATATATGCTCCCACAACCATAAGCTCTAACTGAATACCAAAAAGATAGGTTCCACCAACGGTACATAAGAACATAAATATTGCACCAAGAATTGTGGTAAACAAAGCATCTCCGCTGGTCTTAAGAGCCTGACCATATACCAGATTGGTCACTCGTCCGATTTCCAGTGCCACGTCAATCCACAACAACTTGGTTACAAGAGAAACCATCTCCGGATTATCCGTAAACCAATGCATATATAACGGTGCCGTAAGTGCCAGAAAGCTTTCCACAGCAGCTGCAACTAAAATACCAATACCTGCAGCCTTACGTGTTCCTCTATCGCAGGCATCGTAGTCTCCCGCGCCAATGCGCCAGCCCGTAAGAATTGCATTTGCCTGGGCAAGCGCTGCGCCAACACAATATGAAAAATTAGTAATCTGTGCTGTATAAGACCTTGCAGAAGCATTCATACCGTCTTTATCCATTTTGTTGAGAAAACTAATCATAAGTGTCATTGCAACATTATAAAGCGCCGTCTCCGCTGCCGATGGCAATCCGACTTTTATTATCTGCTTAATCAGTGTTCCTGATTTAATCTTATCGCTTTTATCTACGTGAACAAGTTTATAAGCAAAAATTATTACCATTACAAGATTAAACACACGGGAAATAACCGTTGCCAAAGCAACACCTGCCACGCCCCACTCAAATACAAAGAGGAACAATGCATTCAACCCAAGGTTAATAATATTAGCTATTACTGTAGCAACCATCGGCTCTTTGGTATGTCCAAAAGCTCTTACGTAATATGAAAAAATAGGAATCAAAGCATTAAGAAATACGCTTCCTCCTACAATCTGGATATATGTATTGGCATAATCCATCAAACCTTCTGCAATTCCCATTCCATTCAGTATTGATTTTCCACCAAAATACAAAATTAAAGACAGTGATATACCAAGCACTCCGTTAAACACCAGTCCAAACTGCTTTGCCTGATAGGCAATACCCGGTCTTCCTGCACCGATGTACTGAGTCATAACCGCAATCATACCAGAAGACACAATGGAAAACATCATAATAAATACGCTGATATATGTATTAGCCGTTCCTACCGCACCTACTGCCTCATCTCCAAGGGATGACAGCATAAGAGTGTCCACCATACCTGCCAGCATAAAACAAAGGGTCTCAAGACATATAGGAAAAAATAATTGTCTTAAACTTTTTCTCTCTTGTTGCATAACTTCTCCTTACTTAATCTGATATCCTTATAGATTATATATGCAAAAGTCGTTACAATCAACAACATATCTTATCCAATTTGTGAACTTTTTGTAAAAAAACAATTGTTAATATGTGTGTTTCGTGGTATTCTAGAAATTGGTTTTGTTTTGAGCCAATATAAGACAAACCAAGTATTTTGTATAAGGTGTATAGATATGAAAACAGGCTTTGATAACGACAAATATCTAAAGATGCAGTCCTCTCATATTATGGAGAGAATTAAAAAGTTTGATAATAAATTATACCTTGAATTCGGCGGTAAACTATTCGACGATTTTCATGCTGGAAGAGTTCTTCCGGGCTTTGCTCCCGACAGCAAACTCCAGATGCTTATGAAGCTCGCTGACCAGGCAGAAATCGTTATGGTAGTAAGCTCTGACGACATTGAGAAAAATAAGGTTCGCGAGGACCTAGGCATTACCTACGATAATGATGTAATCCGACTTATTGACGAATTCCGTCAGATGGGACTTTATGTAGGAAGTGTCGTTCTAACCAAATACAATAAGCAGCGCAGTGTTGTTTTGTTCCAGAACAGACTTGAAAATCTCGGAATCAAGGTGTACCATCACTACATTATTCCGGGATACCCGACTAATATTCCTTATATTGTCAGCGAGGAAGGTTTTGGCAAAAATGATTATATCGAAACCACCAGACCTCTTGTAGTAGTTACTGCACCAGGACCAGGAAGTGGTAAGATGAGTACCTGTCTCTCCCAGCTCTACCATGAGCACAAGCATGGAATTAATGCTGGCTATGCCAAGTTCGAGACCTTCCCTATATGGAATCTCCCTCTTGACCATCCTGTTAACCTTGCATATGAGGCAGCAACCGCAGACCTTAACGACATTAATATGATTGACCCATATCACTTAAAGGCATATGGAGTTACAACTGTTAACTATAACAGAGATGTTGAAATTTTCCCTGTTCTTAACGCAATGTTTATGAAGATTTTTGGCGAAAGCCCTTATGCTTCACCAACGGATATGGGCGTTAATATGGCTGGAAACTGTATTATAGATGATGAGGCTTGTCGCGAAGCCTCCCGTCAGGAAATTATAAGAAGATACTATCAGGCCGTTGCCGGTGTTGCAGAGGGTAACAGAGAGCCGGACGAGGTTAATAAAATCGAACTCATTATGAGTCAGGAAAATCTCTCTACCACGGACAGACATACCGTTCTCCCTGCCTTAGAAAAGGCTGAAGAAATTGGTGCTCCGGCTGTAGCCATTGAACTTCCAGACGGAAGAATAATAACCGGCAAGACCGGCGACCTTCTTGGCGCCAGCTCAGCAGCCTTGGTTAATGCATTAAAAGCATTTGCAGGCATAAGTCGTGAAGAAATGATTCTCTCACCTTCTGCCATTGCTCCAATTCAGGAGCTTAAGACCAAATACCTTGGAAGCAAGAATCCAAGACTTCACACCGACGAGGTATTAATCGCCCTGTCAGCAACCGCTGCCGACAACGAAATTGCAGCCCTTGCACTTAGCCAGCTTCCAAAGCTAAAAGGAAGTCAGGTACATTCCTCAGTATTATTAAGTAATGTTGATAAAAACACATTTAAGAAGTTGGAATGTGATGTAACGTACGAAGCTAAGACGTGTTAAAAAACACTATACCCTTTCATTATATTTGGAAGGGTATAGTGTTTTTATAACTACCGACTGTTAATTTTTGAAAGAATTTTCTTTTCATTACACTTTGTGAACTCACTTAATGAATATGAACGAATTCTTTGGTTAACAAGGTTTGGAATCAAAAATCCATTATTTGTAAGCTTTGCACAGCGATTAATAATTGTTTTGTTAGTCACACCAATGATTTTGCTTACTTCTATCGGTGTAAACTCAAACATTCTATTTCTCAGGAGAAATACTAACAACTCTTTTTCTTTTGTATTCAAGTAGGACAAACCACCATCCAAATCATCTTCCCTAACACCTTTTGAAATTTCACAAACCTTTTTAGAATACAATTCTACCATACGAAGAAAATAATTTATCCAAATTTCAGGATGGGGTGGATTTTCCCTTCCAGAATAATATAATGCCGGCAGTCCCATTTGAAGTGATGCATAATATTCATCCGAATCATATGCAAAGTATTCCTCCAAAGAACCAATTCCATTAAATCCATACCCATATAAATCCAAAACATATCCGGACATAAGCCTTGCAGTTCTTCCATTTCCATCCTCGAAGGGATGAATCGTAACCAGCTGATAATGAACTACTGCTGCAATAATAAGCGGATGGTCTTCCGTTGTATTCACATAATTTACCAACTCATCCAACAACGCAGGAATTTCTGTATATTCAGGCGGAATATAATCCGGCTCACCTGTGACAGCATCATACACCGCATATAACATCCCCGGTGGCATTGGACCCCTAAGCCCTATTTTTTCTTTTGATGCACCTTTTTCAACCATAGCCTGCACTTCAAGAATCATTTCTTTTGAAAAAGTTTCCTTTTTCTTTAACTTTTCCTCAAGCAAATTTAATGCAAGAAAATAATTACGAATCTCTTGCTCCGGCTTCAAAAAATGCTTATGCTCATCTCTCTCAATAACCTCATCTGCCTGTTTTTCAGTAAGAGGATTTCCCTCAATTTTATTTGATGCGTAAGAACTTTTCTTTTTGGAATTCTTACGCAATCTATTCTTCGTAATATATGGCAATTCTATCAAATTTAGTGAAAAACGATTTTCATCAATTGAAGATATTTTCTTCAATATATCGTTAGTTAATGTAATTTTTATCACAAATTCCACCTCTTTATTTATAAATCTCTAGAAAAAGTATAACCTATTATTTATAAAAATTCCATTAAATTTTCACTATTTTTACACTATTTTTCATTATATCCATATATTTAGGATTTACTTCTTCTAACAAAATTTCTATGTCTTTTTTAATTGTAAACCTAAAAAAACGGGAGATATCTTAGCATCTACCGTTTCATAACAAACAAAATATAATGTGATGTAACGTACGAAGCAAAGACAACATCATAAAAACAATCCGATTTTCAGAGACGTTCTCGCTTAGTTGCCGCATAGCGGTACTAAGACAGCAAAGCTGCCAAGTGCCGACGCTTGCAAATACTCTGAAAATCGGGTCAATATAATCATCCAGTTAACGTTTATCACTTTTATCAACACGATTTCTGAATTTAGCATCTTTAAATTCTGCATATTTCTTACTTTTTATTAATCCATACAAATACTTCCAAATCACACTGACACATATAGTTGTAAACAAAATTGCCCACCAGATAATAAACCTTATTCTTCTTGAAGCCCACATTAAATTCAGCATATTAAATACACAAACGACCGGTATGTGCAGCATAAAGCATTCATGTGATATACTGCTTAGTTTTTCAAAACATGAAGCTTTTAATATATTTGAAATATATCCTTTTTCATTAGCAAACACATAAATAATAAAAGTCAATGGTAATATCCAAAATTCAGTTCTACTCATCCAAGGTTCAAAAATCGTTTCTAAATTTACAATATATATCAATGCTAATAGTAAAAATACACATATCAACTCGACAATTGTATATTTCTTAATTTTCTTCGAATCACACAAAAAATCTTCAGATTTGTTTTTACTAAAAACCATTCCCGTTACAATACCACATATAAACTCCGGTAGACGGGCAGGTGGAAACACATAAAGCCAATATGTAATATCATAATTTAAATTATGTATTACATTAATATAAATAGCATTTAATACGAAAATAGTTATGAAAATAAAGAAAAACACTTTTTTGTTTTTCACTTTCCTCAAAATTCGCGTTATTGGAATTAACATTAATTGCAAAAAAACATATGTAGACAAAAACCATGACGGAGCATTAAGCCCCAAATAAATCGTATCATCATTCACATAGCTTTGGAGCAATAGTAAATGTATAATAAGCTTTTTTACCAAAATGTGCAAAGGTAATATCTTCTTTAGTTTCTTCTATTTTGTATCCATACATAAATCCGCTCAATATAATGAAAAAACTGACTGCGCCTGCGGCTGAGTATTTTACGTCCAACCATTGATACGCTTCTGCATGAAGAATATAAATGTTCATAAATGCAAAAAATCTCATATTATTTATTACTGATAATTTTTTACTCTTCATATTTTACCACTTTCGTATTTTTTATTTGCTTTTTATTTAAAAATATCACTTCATTTCATTGCATTTTGCAATGCCTTTTGAGTTGTTGGATATATTGCGTTTTAAATTGCATATTTACCTTTTTTTGCACAATACTTTTGTTTATGGGTATGAATATGGCATTTCAATTAAAACCCGATTATAAAATCCTACTACCGTTTCATAACAAACGAAAAAGTTTTTTACTTGTAATGAAGTCACATTTGCTCCCGGCAGTACCTGGCGACACCTCAGGTGAAGCCTTAGTACTGTTTTTGTGGAGCAACTTAGCGAAAGCGGGTGCGCTTCATACAAGTAAAAAACTTAAATCTATCGAATCTCGCTATGATATTCCTGAAGACTCTTAATCTCTGTCACAGGATTTTCTTTAACGTAATGAATACCCTCAGCACAAGCAAGACCTGCTGCAACTGTAGTTACATAAGAAACCTTAGCTTTGATTGCAGCCTTTCTTAAGTAGCTGTCATCCTCACGGCTATCTTTGCTTCCTCTTGGAGAGTTAATGATAAGATTAATCTCACCATTGGTAATCATATCTTTAATGTTAGGACGACCTTCTGAAAGCTTGTTAACCTTCTCAGCCTTGATTCCTGCTGCTACGATTGCATCATAGGTTCTACCTGTAGCAACAATTCTGAAACCATCCTCTTCAAACTGCTTAGCAGCGATTACTGCTTCCGGCTTATCCTTATCGTTAACGGAGATAAGAACTGTTCCGCCAAGTGGAAGCTTGGACTGAATAGCCTCCTGTGCCTTGAAGAACGCTTCACCATAGGACTTAGAAAGACCAAGTGCCTCTCCGGTTGAACGCATTTCAGGTCCGAGAACAGGGTCTACTTCCTGGAACATATTGAATGGGAATGCAGCTTCCTTCACACCATAGTTTGGAATGTGCTTCTCTTTCATATCTGCAATTGGTGATGGACGTCCTGTTAACTCAGAAGTAATGATTTCTGTAGCTA